>CAYWOF010000344.1:0-4375 GCA_964459825.1 uncultured Phycisphaeraceae bacterium
CGGATCAACTGCGCCCACGACGATGCCGAGGCGTGGCACCGGATGATCGAGCATCTGCGCCAGGCCGAGGGGCCGGTGGGCCGCTCGTGCCGCGTGGTCATGGACCTCGGCGGGCCCAAGCTCCGCACCGGGCCGCTAGAGCCGGGCCCGGCGGTGGTGCGGATCCGCCCGGAGCGCGACCCCTACGGACGGGTCACAGCCCCCGCGCGCGTGTGGCTGACGGCCGGGCCTGGCCCCCGACCGCCGCCCTCCCCCGCGGACGCCTGCCTCCCCGTCGCGCCTGAATGGCTGGCCGGCCTCCGAGCCGGCGACTTCGTGGACCTCACCGATGCGCGCGAGGCCGAGCGCCGCCTGGTGATCACCGACGTGACCGATCGGGGATGCTGGGCGGAGGCGGAGAAAACGGCCTACATCGCGTCCGGCTGTACCCTCCGACGCCGGCGCGACGACGAACACCAGGAGACGCGGGTCGGGGCGTTGCCCGGGCGCGACGGCGCCATCGTGCTGCACCGCGGGGACCTGCTCATCCTGACCCGGGGTCTTGCGCCGGGCCGACCCGCGACCCGCGACGGCGCGGGCCGCGTCCTCACTCCCGCGACCATCGGTTGCACCATCCCGGCGGTGTTCGACGATGTCCGCACGGGGGAGTCGATCTGGTTCGACGATGGGAAGATCGGCGCCGTGGTCGAGCACATCGGGGACGACCGGGTGGTGGTGCGCATCACCCAGACCCGGCCGACGGGCGGGAAGCTGCGGGCCGACAAGGGAATCAACCTGCCCGAGAGCCATCTCCGGCTCGGGGCGCTCACGGCCAGGGACCTCGAGGACCTCGCGTTCGTGGCGCGTCACGCCGACGTGGTCGAACTCTCCTTCGCCAACTCCGTCGCCGATGTGGAGCACCTCCAGCAGTGCCTGCGCGGGCACGGGGGCCGCCTCCCCGCGATCGTCCTGAAGGTCGAGACCCGGCGCGGCTTCGAGAACCTGCCGGACATGCTGCTGGCGGCCATGCGCTGGCCGTGCTGCGGCGTGATGATCGCCCGGGGCGACCTGGCGGTCGAGTGCGGCTTCGAACGCCTCGCGGAGGTCCAGGAGGAGATCCTCTGGATCTGCGAGGCCGCGCACGTGCCGGTCATCTGGGCGACCCAGGTGCTCGAAACCCTGGCGCGCGAGGGGATGCCCTCGCGCGCCGAGATCACCGACGCGGCGATGGGCACGCGGGCCGAGTGCATCATGCTCAACAAGGGCCCGCACGTGGTCGAGGCCGTGCGCGTGCTGGACGACATCCTGCGCCGGATGCAGGCCCACCAGGCCAAGAAACGCTCGATGCTGCGCGAGCTGCGCCTGGCCCACGCCCTGGCGACCGCGCCGCACCAGTCGCCCGGGCGCGAGCGGCACGAGGGGCCCGCGCAGGGCCGGCTCCTGGGCGCTCCCGGCGTCTGAGCGCCGCCGGACCGGAGCGCGCGTGCGCGCCGGCGGCTAGGCGTCGACGATGACCTCGAACCCGCCGTAGCCCATGCGCTTGACATCAAAGGGCATCGGCGTCGAGCCCATCATGCCGCCCAGTCGCGGGTCCTTCATCACCTTGGCGTTGACCCGGTCGCGATGCGCGCGCGACCGGTAGACGATCCAGGCAAAGACGACCGTCTCGCCGGGCCTGGTCTTCATGAGGCGCGGGAAGGGGAGGCCGTACTTGACTGCCAGGTCCTCGCCCACGCACTCGCGATACTCGAGGGCGCCATGCTCGCGCCAGATGCGCCCGGCCTTGCTGGCCATGCGCCGGTAGGCCGCGAGGTTCTTCTTCGGGAGCGGGAGCAGAAATCCGTCGACGTAGCGCATGCGGCGCCTCCTTCCTCAAACCCGGAGGATACGCGATCGGAGCCGGCGAGGGCCCCCGGGCCTGCGGCTCCATCGCCCGAGCGGCGTCGCGCTATCCGGCCCCACGCGACTCGGATCGCGGACACCAGACCAGCGCCCCGCGGATGGCGTGCCCTCGGGCGCAAGGCCGATCCCCGCGGGCGGCGGGTCATCCGCCGGCGATGGCGCCGATGATGAGCAAGGGCTCGGCGCCGCTCGCGACGGAGTCGGGGAGGGGGGTGTCGGGGGGCTCGAGGGACAGGTCGCGCCCCGCGGCGAAGAAACGCAGGAAGGGACGGCGCCGGAACGTGCCGTGATCGCGGATCGTGCCGCGCAGCATGGGATACCTGGCCTCGAGCGCATCGAGGGCCGACCCCAGCGTGGGGGACCCGGGAACCTCGACCTCCACCTCGGCGCGCACTCGGGCGAGCGTGCACAGGTGGAAGGGCAGGGTGACGCGGATCATGGTGCGGGGTCCTTTTTTCTTGCTGGGGTCAGGGCGACACAGGTCGCGTGGAGGTGGGAATGGAGCAGGAGCGTGATGACGATGACGAGGAGGAAGTGGAGGAGGAGGACGAGCAGGAGCACGAGTAGGCGGAGCGCACCAGGAACGGGAGGAGTCAGGTGGCGGACTCGCGCTTCGCGTACTCGCGCATCGAGTTGCGCTTGATGAGGCCGAAGAGCATCCGGACGATCTTCTGCAGTCGCTCCTTGCCAGGCCGAATCTGGTCGGGAATCAGCTTGCCTTTCGCCACCAGGATGTCCAGCCCTGCCGCGCACTCGAGCGCCGAGCCGTGCGCGTTGTCGAAGAACCGACACCGGTCCTTGGGAGTGTACTTCCCGTTGCCCTCGGCGATGTTCAGCGGCACCGAGGTCGAGGCCCGGTCCAGCTGATCCCTCACGTCGCCTGCTCGGACGGTCTCCTCCAGCAGCAGCGACAACCAGCCGACGAAGGCGATCGATTCGCGATACACGTCCAGCTTCTCGTGATCGAACCAGGAGGGGTCGGGGGTTGACATGGGGTCTCTTCGCGTGGGGTCTTCAACCAAAGCTGGCGTCGCGGCTCCGATGCTGCTCCCGCTCGTCATCGTGCTCGTCCTCTCGTTCATCCTCCTCATCATCATCGCAATCGCTCCGGCGTGCCGGAGTACGAGCAGGAATCACGGTTCCCGAGACTCCCCCAAGGGCCTACCGCAGCGCCTGCGCCTCCACGCTCAGCACCGCGGGCAGGTCGCGCACCGCGGCCGTCCAGGAGTCGCCGCCATCGGCGGAGGCGTAGACCTGGCCCCCGGTCGTCCCGAAGTAGACGCCCCCCGGGCTGAGCGTGTCCACGCACATGGCGGCGCGAAGCACGTTCACGTAGCAGTCCTTCTGCGGCAGGCCGTTGGTCAGGGCCTCCCACTGGTTGCCGCCGGTGCGGCTCCGGTAGACCCGCAGCTTGCCCTCGGGCGGGTAGTGCAGGCTGTCGCTCGTGATGGGAACGACGTAGATCGTCTCGGGCTCGTGCGCGTGCACGGCGATGGGGAACCCGAAGTCCGTGGGCAGGTTCCCGCTCACCTCGCGCCACGACTCGCCGGCATCGTCGCTCCGCATGATGTCCCAGTGCTTCTGCATGAACAGGGTGTTCGGGCGCGAGGGGTGCATCGCGATCCGGTGCACGCAGTGCCCCACCTCCGCCGTCGGGTCGGGCATGAAGTCCGACTTGAGCCCCCGGTTGATCGGGCGCCATGTCGTCCCGCCATCATCCGTCCGGAACACCCCCGCGGCCGAGATGGCGATGTACATCCGCCCCTTGTTCACCGGGTCCTGGAGGATCGTGTGCAGGCCCATGCCCCCCGCCCCGGGCATCCACTTCGGCCCGGACTCGTGCCCGCGCAGGCCCGCCAGCTCGTGCCAGGTCTTCGCGCCGTCGGTCGTGCGGAAGATCGCCGCGTCCTCCACCCCCGCGTACACGGTCTCCGGATCGGTGAGCGACGGCTCGAGGTGCCAGACGCGCTTGAACTCCCACGGGTGCTGCGTTCCGTCGTAGAACTGGTGCGTGGTCAGCGGCCGGCCCGTGGGCGACGTGTCGTACACGAACTTGTTGCTCTCCCCCTTGGGCATCCCCTCGGGCGTGGTCTTCGGCTCGTCCGGCGGCGTGCCCGGCTGCTCCCACGTCTTCCCCCCGTCGCTCGATCGCTGGATGATCTGGCCGAACCAGCCGCTGGATTGCGATGCGTAGATCCGGTCCGGGTTCACGGGCGAGCCCTTGAGGTGGTAGACCTCCCATCCCGCGAAGAGAGGGCCCTGGACATCCCAGCGCCGGCGCTGGGCATCCGAGGTGAGGATGAAGGCCCCCTTCTTGGTGCCGACCAGCACTCGGACCTTGCTCATTCGAAGCCTCCCGTGCGGCGTCCCGACCCGGCCGGCGCGCGACCGGCGGGGAGTCTACCCGCGAATCCCCGCGGCGGTCCGGGGCCTGGTTCAGCGGGTGTAGTCCAAAGTTCTGGCACTCAGGCGGCTCGGGCGGTCCAGTAGGTGG
>CAYWOF010000345.1:0-4359 GCA_964459825.1 uncultured Phycisphaeraceae bacterium
CTCGCGGAGAACGCGCCGGCCGGCGGCGAGCACGCCGGGCCCGAGCCGAGCCGGGCGTAATCCAGGACGTTCTCGACGAGCGCGGCCAGGCGCCGGGACTCGCCCTTGAGGGTGGCGAGGTAGTCGGCGCGGGTGCGTTCATCCGGGACCATGCGGTCGGCGAGCATCTCGGTGTAGAGGCAGAACGTGGTGAGCGGCGTGCGCAGCTCGTGGGTGACCGCGGAGACGAAGCGGCCCCGGCGCTCGCCCAGCTCGATCGAGGCGCGGAGCACGATGGCGATCGCTCCGATGGCCGCGAGGACCGCGATCCACGTGACCGCGAGGGTGACGTGGGTGGGCGTCCAGCCCGGGCCGGGAACTCGGGGCGCGGGGCCGGGGACGAGCAGGGCGGGGATGCTGGCCAGGAGCTGGGCTCGGGCGGTCTGGGTCGCGGCGCCGAGATCGGGCTCGAGCCGGGCGCCGGGGAGAAGGTCGGCGATGTTGGCGGTGAGCCGGGTGCGGATGGCGGGCCAGTCCATCCAGAGCCCCTGGACGGTGGGACGGCCCTCGATGGTCACACGGCGGCAGAAGAGCAGCTCGGGCTCGCCGCTGGCCGGATCGGTGCGCCAGAGCGGAACAAACGGGCCCTGCTCCACGGGCTGGTCCGGGAGGCCGGCCCACTGCGCGGGGGCGATGCGGAGCGCGTCGCTCTCCGGCTGCCCCTGGCCCGCGCGGTCCGACGCGCCGAGCTTGTCCGCGGCCTTGGCCTTCGCCGGCTCGCCTGGGAGCGCGGGCGACTTGGCGAGCGGGGAGGGCTCCGCCGGCGGGCCCGGGGCGGGCTGCGCGGTGGGCTCGCCGGGCGGCGGGCTGGTCTGTTCCTCGCGCCGACTCCACCGGGATTCGGGCGCGTTGGCGGCCAGGCGCGCGGCCTGCTCGCGGGCCTGGTACTCGTAGCCGAGCGGGTCGCCGATCGCCCCCGGCACGAGGGTCTGGGCCGGGGCCCCCGCCGACCGGTCTCGCCCCGGGGCGGCGGCATCGGCGAGCTCGCCGGCGAGCCGGCGATCGCGGGACGCGTCCTCCATGGCCCGGGCCAGACCCGCCACGCCGCCGGCCTCGCGCACGATGGCGGTCAGGCGTTCGAGGTGCTCGGTGGCGAGCATGACGAACTCGGCATCGACGTACTGCGACTCGGCGAGGTCGCGCATGTTGCCGGTGGGGGCCTGGGGGGAAGTGACGGCGCCGTCGGCCTCGGCCTGGAAGTGCAGGCGGATGAACTGGCCGGAGGCCTCGAGGAGCGGTGACGGCACGAGCAGCTCACCGGGCTCGAGGGCCCGGAACATGCGGGTGTAGGCGCGGGTGGGGTTGTAAAAGGGTCGGTAGTGGAAGTAGAAACGGGCCGACTCCTGGGCGAGGATGGGGGTGAGCTCGGACTCCATGCGCCAGAGCGCGAGGCTGATGGCCTCCTGGTGGCGGGCCTCGGCGCGGGCCTCGCGCTCGCGGCGCTCGAGGCGGACGGCCTGCCACGTGACCCAGCCCAGGCCCTCGAGCACGGCGAGGACGCAGATGGCGAACACGAGGGCGGTCAGGCGGCGGCGGGCTCTCACGGTGGATTGTTCGCACCGGCGCCCGCAGGAGCGCCGCTTCCGGAGCCGTCGGCGCCGAGCATGTAGCCCTTGCCGCGAACGGTGAGGACGACGCGGGGCGCCCCGGGATCGTCGCGCAGGAGCTCGCGCAGGCGGGCGATGGCCATGTCCACGGCGCGGGTCTGGACGCCGCGGGGATCGACGCCCCAGACGCGGGTCAGGAGCTCCTCGCGCGACACGGCGCGTCCGCGGTTGGAGGCGAGGTAGAGGAGGACCTCGGCCTCGCGCTGGGTGAGCGCCAGGCGGGTGCCGTCGGCGTGGTGGACCTCGCGGCGCTCGAAGTCGACGCGCAGGCCGTTGAGGGCGAGGGCGTGGACGCCGCTGGGACGCTCGGCGCTGCGCCGCAGGACGGCCTCCACGCGGGCGAGGAGCTCGGCGATGCCGAAGGGCTTGACGACGTAGTCGTCGGCGCCGGCCTTGAGGCCGCGCACGCGGTCTTCCTCCTGGCCGCGCGCCGTGAGGACGATGACGGGAAGGGCGGGCCGGGCGCGCCGCAGCTCGGAGAGGACCTGGAGGCCGTCGAGGCGGGGCATGAGCAGGTCGAGCAGGATGAGGTCGAACGCGCCCGCGAGGGCGGCGTCGAGGCCGGCGCGCCCGTCGGGCGCTTCGGCGACGGCGTACCCGGCGATTCGAAGGGCATCGACGAGCCCCCGCCGGATGGCGGCGTCGTCTTCGACCACGAGCAGGCGGGCGAGGGGCACGGGGACCTCAGGTCGGAAAGCGCAACGCGCAAGGCGCATAGCGCAAATGACCGGGGTCTCTTTGCGATTTGCGGTTTGCGCTTTGCGGTTTGGTCTCTACCACGTGTACCTGACCTTGTACCGGACCACGACTTCCTTGTCGGGCTCGATGCGGACGGGGAAGTGCACGGTGCGGGCGTCCTGCTTCTCGAAGTCGTGGCTCTTGGTCGTGATCGACCAGTTGAGACAGCGGAAGAGCGTCTCCTTGACGAGCACGGTCACGGCCTCGGTCTTGTGGTTGCGGACCTTGATCTCGATCGTCTCCTCCATCCAGTGCGCGCGGGTGTCGACGGCGAAGTCGGTCGTGGCGCGTTCACCCACCAGGTCGAAGGCGCTCCCCATGCGGATGAGAACCTTCTCGTCCTTCGGGGTGTGGTCCAGGACGTCCTCGCCGATGAACTCGAGGCTGCCGTCGGCCTCGTCGAGCTTGCTGACGCGGATCCGGCCCGCGGGCAGCGGGATGCCGAGGCCGGCCTCCCTGGCGTTGGCGAACCGGAGGTAGGAGTCCACCTTGGTGTTGGACTGGATGCCCAGGTCGCGGTCGGTGATCGGGCCGCCGGCGTGGCCGCCCCAAGGATCGGGGAAGCCGTAGTACACGAGCACGCGCTCGCAGGGCACGGCGCGGGCGGCCTCGAAGAGCTCGATCTGCTTGGTCGAGTTGTCCGGGAGGGTGGTGGGCCGGCCGAGGGTGTAGAGGTGATACTCGAAGAAGGCCTTCTCCTCGAAGCCGGCGGCTCCCCCCTCGGCCATCCCACGGGCCGGGGCCATGCCGTTCATGTACATCGGTTGCGCCTGGGGCGCGCGGTGGACATCCCCGGCGATGAGCTTGAGCGTGGCATCCTTGTACGTGGCGCCGGACTGGTTGAGAATGCTCACCCAGGCGTCCACATCGAGCGAGCCGGAGTTGGCGTCCTGACCCTCGTGGAGGACGAGGTTGTAATCGGCCCACCACGTGACGCCGGCGGTCTCGTAGCCGATCCGGACGTCCTGCGACCCGCCCTGCGCGGCCTCGACGTCCCAGACGAGCGTCGGGCGGGTGATCAGCCCCTCGGCGAGCGTGGGGAAGCGCACGGCCCCGATCGACTGCTGCCAGCGGACCTGGCCGTCGCCCTCGCGCACGAGGTAGCCCCCGCCGGCGGTGGAAAGGAGCGTGACGGTCGAGCCGTCGATGTTCACGGGTCTGTCGATGTAGCGCTCCAGCATCTTCTGGATGGAGAGGAGGTCGAACTGGAAGTTCTGCTCGAGGACGCGGGTGCCCGGCGCATCGGTGAGGGACGCGAACGAGACGGTGGTGGGATCGATCAGGGCGGCCACGCCCTGGATGCGCACCTCCCCGCGCCCCCGCGGCATCTCGACCGTGCGGCGCTCCTTGACGATGGCATAGCCGGGGACGTTCTGGGCTGCCGTCCCGTAGTAGCCCGGCACCGGGCCGGAGGGGCGGTAGAGCTCGGGCGGGATCGCCCCCGGCTGGGCGGAGCTGTAGATCGTGATGGCCGTGCGGGCCTCGGGCGGCTGGGCGAACGCTGCGCCCGCGACGAGGGCGACAGCGCCCGCCGCTCCGAGCGTGGTGGCGACGCGATGGGTGCTCAACATGGCTGGCTCCCCGTGGTCCGGTTTACTTCGACCCCGCACCGTAGGTGAGCCCGATGCGGGCCGCCTGCTTCTTGATGGTCGCCAGGACGAGGGCGTCGAAGGAGTCCTTCCCCTCGCCCCCGGCCGCGGCGATCTTGTCCTTGATGAAGGTCTGGCGTTGCGTGCTCAGCTCCTGGATGCGGGTCTGGAGCGTGGCACGCTTCTGGCTCTGCTCGGCGATGTAGGCCTTGCGCTGCTCGACGGACATCGAGCGCATCTTCTCGGGCAGTTCCTCGGTCTCGAGGTCCTCGAGCTTGACCTTGCCGTCGGCGCAGTCCTGGACGAGCTCCTGGTCGCCCCAGAGGGTGCGGCCGCCGGCGCGCTCGGCGACGGCGCGCTCGGCGCCGGCCTCGGGGCGGGCCGGG
>CAYWOF010000346.1:0-4341 GCA_964459825.1 uncultured Phycisphaeraceae bacterium
CTTCACCTTGTCACCCCATCACCATGTCACCTTGTCATCCTCCCTCACCGCTCACGCCCGCTCCCTCACTGTCACCTTGCCATCCTCCCTCACCCCCCGCGCCGCTCCTCGACCCCGAGGCCGACCTCGCCCTCCTCGAGGACTTCCTCAAGGCCGACACCACCCTCATCGATCTCGCCTGCCGCCACGGCCTTGCCATCGAGGACCTCGCGGCCTGGGCCGATGCCCCGCGCACCCGCGAGCGCATCGACTCCCTCAAGCGCATCGCGGCCTTCCAATCCGCCTGCCTCGCCGCCCTCTCCCAGCCCACCGCCCTCGGCGCCCTCGCGGCCGATCTCCACCACCATCGCCGCGCCACCGACCGCCAGCTCCTCCAGCCCGGCCTCGCCACCTCCAGGCTCCAGTTGGCCCAGCGCGATTACGCCCGCCGCGCCGCCACCAGACTCCTCCACTTGTGCCACCGACCTGCGGCAGCTACAGCTTCTTCTCTTTCTACTTCCTCTCCGTCGAAGGTCGGTGTCGGCCGCCCCACACCCTCCCATCTTGTGGTGCAGGCTTCCAGCCTGCATCCCAACCCGTACCACCGACCTGCGGCCGCTACTCCCTCCTCCACCTCTTCTATCTTCGCTCCGCCGCAGCTCGGTGCCGGGCGCACCGGTCTACCAGCGCGCACCGGCACCGCGCCCTCCTCTCCCGAGGTCAGACCCCCTCCCTTCCCGGTCCCGGAAGAACTACCGATCCGTGGCCGGCAACCCCATCCCCTTCCGGTCCGGCGAGGCCGGCCGCGCCGGCGGCTTGTAGGGCCGCACCGCGACCTCCGCCAGGATGTGCGTGATGGCCGCGTCGAGCTGCGGGTCCCCGTGCCGGAACCGCTTCCAGTCGGAGGGCTCGCCGCCGCTCACGCCGAGCATCTGCGCCGGATCGTCGATCACCTCGATGTCGGGGTCCACGCCGTGGCCCTCGACGCCCCAGGTGCCGTCGGACTCGTAGAAGCCGAACGTGGGAACGGTGACGGAGCCGCCGTCGATGAGCCCGGGGTTGCCCGAGATGCCGACCAGGCCGCCCCACGTGCGGGTGCCGATGAGCTTGCCGAGCTTGTTGTGCCGGAACAGCCACGGGAACATGTCGCCGCCGGAGCCGGCCAGGCCGTTGATGAGCATGCACTTCGGGCCCTGGTGCGAGTCGGGCGGCCACGTCCACGAGCGCGAGTCGCGCAGGGCCCAGTAGTTGGTCACCGGCCGGTTGAGGAGCTCGATGAACCGCGTGGGGATCTGCCCGCCGCCGTTCCAGCGCTCGTCGATGATCAGGCCTTCCTTGCGGATCTGCCCGAAGAACTGCCGGAAGAGGTTGTTCTGCCCGCCCTGGCCCGTGTCGGGGACGTAGATGTACCCGATGCGCCCGTCGGTCTTCTCTTCCACGTAGCGCCGGTTGGACTCGACCCACGCGCGGAAGCGGAGGTCATCGTCGTTGGCGAGTGTGCGGACGATGACGTCGCGCTCCTCGGGCTTGCGCGGCTCCGCCGGCTTGGCGTCGGCGGGCTTCGCGTCCGCGTCCGGCTTCGCATCCTCATCCGGCTTCGGCTCGGGCGGGTCGGCCATCTCCGGCAGAATCCGCAGCGTGACGGTCGCGCCGGCCAGGTCCTGGAACGCCGCCCAGGGATCCTGCGCGGTGTCGAGCGGCACACCGTTGACCGCGAGGAGGAAGTCGCCCTCGCTCACCCTCACGCCCGGCTGGCTGAGCGGGCCGACGGCGTCCGAGTCCCACGGAGCGCCGCGATAGATGCGGCCGATGCGGTACGCCGGCGTGCCGGCGGGCGTCTTGGCCAGCTCGAAATCGCACCCGAGCAGGCCCACCGAGACCGATGGCTCGGGAAGCACATCGCCCTCGCGGTAGTAGGCGTGCCCGACGTTGAGCTCCGAGATCATCTCCGCGATGACGTAGCCGACATCCTCGCGGCTGGCCGCGTCGTCGAGCATGCGCCCGTAGCGTTCGCGGATGGCCTTCCAGTCCACGCCGTGCATGCCGGGGTCGTAGAAGAAGTCGCGCTCGATGCGCCAGGCATCGGTGAAGATCTGCCGCCACTCCTGGCGCGGGTCGATGGTGACATCCATCGGGCTCGTGACCACGTTCTTGCCCGTCGAGCCCGCGGACGCGTCGTGCACGACCGCGGAGTTGCCGCGCAGGACCAGGAGCTTCTTGCCGTCGGGCGTGATGACGAAGTTGCCGCCGCCGCCCGTGATGGACTTCTCCTCGCGCTTCTCGTCGGTCAGGTCGAAGAGCTTGATGCCGCCGTCGGGCGAGCCGGGCGTCGGCTGGCGCACGAAGACGAGCTGGTGCTTGTCGTTGACGGCCAGACGCCCGAAGTTGCCGGGCGCGAGCGGGAGCTGGATCGCGCGGGCCTCAAGCCCATCGAAATCGATCCGGATGTCCTTGGGCTTGTCCTTGTCCGCCTTGTCGGCGGGCTTGTCCCCGTCGCCGCCGCTCGTGCGCTCGCCCGTGATCTTGTACTCGGCATCGCCCGCGAAGCTCGCGCCCTCGAGCGTGCCATCCTTGAGCGTCAGCTTGAACTCGACGGCGGCGTCGGGCGTCTCGAGCAGGAAGGTGAGCAGGCCGCTGGCCGGGTCGAACTTGCCGGCGCTGATCGGGCCCTCGTGCACCGGCGGGGCCGACATGGACCCCGTGACGGTGTTGTCCGCGGCCAGCGTGAAGGTCAGCGTGAAGTCCAGCCCCTCGGGGGGGAGCGGCTCGGGGCCGGTGGCATGGCACGACCACGTCCCGGAGACGGGATCGGGCGTCCTGGCGGCGTCCTCCTTCTTGTCGCCGTCCGCCTTGTCGCCATCCTTGTCCTCGTCCTTCCCGGCCTCGTCCTCCTTCTTCTCGTCCTTCTTCTTCCAGTCCTCCTCATCGCTCTTGGGGGCGAAGGGAGAGACGGCGTCGGCCTTCAGGGGCATGGCGAGCAGCACCTGCGAGCCGCTGTAGATGAACGTGGTGTCGAGGTCGCTGTAGGTCGGGCTGAAGCGCCGCGTGGACGCGTAGAAGAGATACTCGCCCTTGCGATCGAAGACCGGGCTGACCGAGCCGAAGAAGTCGCTGGTCACCTGCGTGGGCTTGGCCGCGCCCAGCTCGTAGACGAAGACGGCCGACTGGTTGTTCTCCATCTGCTTCGCGTAGGTGATCCACTTGGAGTCGTGCGACCAGTTGACGGAGGGCGAGTTGGCCCACTCGTCCCGGTCGATGTGGGTGATGGTCGCGGCATCCTTCGTCGGATCTTCGCCCAGGGTGCACAGCCAGATGTTGCCGGCCTTGTCGGTGAAGGTCAGCTTCTTGGAGTCGGGCGCCCAGTTCGGGGCGAAGCGGTAGGCGGTGGGAGGACTGTCGGGCTTCGTGAGCTGGATCGGTGTGCCGGCCCCGTCGGACTGGGTGAGATAGAGCTCGTACTCGCCGGTGGCGTCGGAGAAGTAAGCCAGCCACTTGCCATCGGGGCTCCAGCCCGGGTCGCGCTCGGCGACGCCGGACGAGCGCGTCAGGTTTCGCGGCGAGCCGTTCTCGGCGGGAAGAGTCCAGATGTCGCCGCGGGCCTCGACCACGGCGCGCTTGGCGCTCGGGGAGATGTCCCAGGCCGAGATGAAGTTCGCGGCATCCTCGCGCTGCGGGCGGAGGGCGGGGCGATCGCCGGGGATGGTGATCTTGACCGGGTTGGCCTGGCCACCGGGGAGGCGGAGGAGGTAGATGGAGGCGCCGTTCTGGAAGACGATCTCGCCCTTGCCGTCCGGGCCCGGGCCCATCGAGGGCCACTTCACGTCGTAGTCGGCGAAGGTGGTCAACTGGCGCCGCGTGGCGCTGGCGGTGTCGTAGGCCCAGATGTTCAGGCGGTGCTCGGGCCCGGCATCGGTGAGGTAGTAGACGGTCGAGCCGGCCCACATGGGGACGGAATCCTGGCCCTCCCAATCGGTGATTCTTTTCGCGGAGTTGTCCTTGAGGTTGAAGAGCCAGATGTCCGTCTGCATGCCGCCGCGATAGCGCTTCCAGGTGCGGAAGTCGATGGCGTGGGGGGTGTAGGCGAGCCAGGTGCCGTCGGGGCTGATGGCGCCGTTGGCGCCGTAGGGGGGCGGGAGCTTCGCGGGGAGCCCGCCCTCGGCGCCGACGGTGAAGAGGCGCGTCTGGCGCCGGATGTTGCCCATGGCGTTGGACGAGAACAGCAGGCGGCCGTCGGGTGTCCAGTCGTTGAGCTGCTCAGCGCCGGGGTGGTGGGTGATGCGGGACGACACGCCGCCCACGGTGGGGAGGGTGTAGAGGTCGCGGTTGCCCTCGTAGTTGCCGACGAAGGCGATGGTCTTGCCG
>CAYWOF010000347.1:0-4335 GCA_964459825.1 uncultured Phycisphaeraceae bacterium
AGCGCACGACCTTCTCGGTCGGCCGGCAGGCGCCGAGCCCGGCGATCACCAGGCAGGCGACCATGCCAGGGCCGCCCCGCCCCTGCCGGGCCCGGGTCCCGCGCGCGGGTCGGTCCCTGGTCGACACCGGGCGCGGGCTCACGCCGGCACACCCTCGGGCGCCGCGAGCGGGATGGTCTCGGGGGCGCCCGAGCCGCGGCGCCAGCAATCGTGCACGCGGAACTCGTCGAGAGCGCCGGGATAGTCCGTGCGGCTGTGGCACCCGCGCGACTCGGCCCGCCACGCCGCCGATCGGGCCATGAGCGCCCCCGCCAGGAGCATGTTCTGGGTCTCCCACCCCGTCGGATCGTCGAAGATTTTGTCCAGGGTGTAGCGCCCCCAGAAGTCGAACATGTCCATGGCGTCGGCGAGCTTGGCCAGCGTGCGCTCGACCCCCACGTTGCGCCACATGGCCGAGCGAAGGCTCGAACGCACGTCCGCCAGGTCGATCTCGCCGTGGTCGGACGGGCGGATGTCGCTCACGATCGGCACGGGCCCGCGCCGCGCCGGCGCGGCGCCCGTCCGTCCGTTCCGCCCCGCACTCCGCCCGGCGATGGCCCCCATCACCAGCCCCTCCAGGAGCGAGTTGCTCGCCAGCCGGTTGGCGCCGTGCAGGCCGGTGCACGAGGTCTCGCCCACCGCCAGGAGGCCCGGCACGTTCGTGCGACACTGGGCGTCGGCCCGCACGCCGCCGATCATGTAGTGCGCCGCCGGGTGCACGGGGATCAGGTCCACGGCCGGGTCGATCTCGAAACGGCGCAGCAGGGCCGCGATGCCCGGGAAACGCCGGGCGAAGTCGTGCAGGTGCCGCGCGTCGAGCCAGACGTTCTGCCCCCCCTGCTTGGCGATCTGACGCACGATCGCGTGGCTCACGATGTCGCGCGGGGCCAGCTCCGCCAGGGGGTGGACCTCCGGCATGAAGCGCCGCCCCGATGCGTCGAGCAGGTGGGCGCCCTCCCCGCGCACGGCCTCGGTGATGAGCGATCGCGCGGCGCCGGGCAGGTACAGCGTCGTGGGGTGGAACTGCATGAACGCCATGTCCGCCAGCGTGGCGCCCGCCCGGTAGGCCATCGCGACCCCGTCCGCGGTCGCCACGCGGGGGTTCGAGGTCTCGCGGTACACGACCCCGGCACCGCCGCTGGCCAGGATCGTCACCTGCGCCCAGATCACCTGCAGCCCGTATCGCGGGTGGTGCGTGATGGCCCCCAGCACCGGCGAGCCCGGGTCCGCGTGCGGCGTGAGCAGGTCGAGCGCGAAGCACCTCTCGAACAGCCGAAGCCCCGGCGTCGCCCGGGCCCGCGCGATCAGGCACCGCGCCAGCTCGGCACCCGTCGCGTCGCCCATCGAGTGGAGCACGCGCGCGGCCGAGTGGCCCCCCTCGCGCCCCAAGGCCGGTCCCCCGCCGCCCTCGATCTGGTCGAACGCCATGCCCCACCGGCGCAGCTCGGACACCGCCGGCGCGGCCCCCTCGATCACCAGACGCACGATCGCCTCGTCGCACAGTCCCGCCCCCGCCGTGAGCGTGTCCTGGATGTGCGAGTCGACCGTGTCCCCGACGGCCTCGTCCGTCACTCCGGCGATCCCGCCCTGCGCCCACGCCGTGTTGCTCTCCGTGGCCTCCGACTTGGTCAGGACGATGACCTCTCCGAACTCCGCCGCCCCGATCGCGGCGCGCAGCCCGGCGACCCCGGTCCCGATGACCAGGGTGTCGGTGAAGATCTGCGGCAGGAGGCTCGACCGGAACGGGATCAGGTACCGGCGCTGGTCGAATAGGCCTTCCATCGCCCAAGTCTAGGAACCACCCCTGACGTTCCCTCAGTGGCAGCCGCACCCGGGTCCGCAGCACCCGCCCTTCCTCGGCGCGGCCTGGGGCGCCCCGAGGATCCGGGCGACCTTCGCGTTGAGATATCGGGCGTGGTGCTCCAGGTGCCACGTCAGACCCGCGACCAGTCGCTTGACCGACATGGGTCCCCGCTCCGGGTGCAGGATCTCCCGGTCCCACTGCTGGGGCGTCAGCGTGCCGAGCCACTCGGCCGTCCAGCGGCGGAGCGTGTGGATCACCGCCAGGAAGGCCCCGATCGGGTGCGACCCGCCCCCATCCGGGCCGCCGTAGATCCCGGTGTCGATGAACGAGTTCTCGTCCCACAGCGCCACCACGGGACGGTCCTCCCCCACCGCCCGGCGGATCCGGTGGATGTAGACCAGTTCCGCATCCGCCAGGTGCCCGAGGAGCACCCGGACCGACCACCGGCCCACGTTGGCGTCCGGAAGGAACGCCGTGTCCAACTGGGCATCCGACAGCTCGAACATCCGCCGGTCCATCGTCTCCAGGCCCCGGGCGAACCGGTTGATGAGGGCCGCGGCGTCGAGTTTCATGATGGCCTCGACGGGCTCCTCGGGCGGAAAGGCGAAGACGGGAACTGCGGAGGCGGCGGCGACCTGAGACATGGGGGTTCTTCCTCGTTCTGGGGCGTTGGGAGGCCTTTTTCAAGGCCGGGAAGCCGGTTTTCGGACCGTCGAAACGAGCCGGCGAACAGGGGCACCGCGTCCATCGTATTTCCAATGGAACACGGCTCTTCTCTCTTCTCTCCTCCACGGTCCCGCCCCGAACAGGGGCGGGCCCGTTTTTGGGGCCTCCCACGCCCCGGACGGCCCATCGCTATCGTCCCGTCCATGACCTCCCCGCCGGGCACCCCCTCCACCCCGTCCGAGCGCCGGCTGGCGCTGCGCGTGGTCACCATGCCGCGCGACACCAACCAGTACGGGACCATCTTCGGAGGGGTGATCCTCAGCTACATCGACCAGGCCGGGTTCGTCGAGGCGCGGCGCCACGGCGTGCACCGCTGGGTGACGGCCCGCCTCGACCGCGTGGACTTCAAGGCCCCCGTCCACCTCGGCGACACCGTCAACTTCTACACCACGACCGTGCGCACCGGGACCTCCAGCGTGACCGTCCAGATCGACGTCGAGGCGGAGCGGTACTCTTCGGGCCAGTCCGTCTCGGTCACGGCCGCGACGATGACCGCCGTGGCCGTGGACGCCCACGGACGCTCCATCCCCTTCCGCACGCCGCCCACGATCCAGGATGCCTGACGACCCAGGATGACCCGGATGACCACCGCGCGCACCACGCACACCGCCATCGAGCGAGCCGGCAAGGGGGCCATCATCCGCATCACCCGCGAGAAGGTCAGCGACCTCGAGTCCCAGGCCATCGAGCCCGAGGTGCTCGCGGCCGGCCCCGGGGCGGGCTGGCGCCTGGCCCTCGATCTCTCGGAGGTCTCCCTCCTGACCTCGGCCGGCCTGGGCATGCTCGTCACCGTCCACAAGGCCTGCCGCGCGGGCGGGGGCCGGCTGGTCGTGTTCGGCCTGGCCGACGAGATCGTCTCGCTGCTGAAGATCACGCGCCTGGACAGCCTGTTCAAGGCGGTGCCCGACCGCGCCCGGGCCCTCGAGGCGCTCGCGTGAGCGGGCCGGGGCGCGATCGCCCGCGGGCCCGCCTGGCGGTGATGCTCAGCGGGTCGGGGCGCACGCTCCTCAATCTGCTCGGGCGGATCGACGCGGGCCGGCTCGACGCGCAGGTCGCGCTGGTCATCGCCTCGCGCGAGTGCCTCGGGGCCGACCGGGCACGCCGGGCGCAGCTGCCCGTGGTGGTCCTGCCGGGGGTCATCCCGCGCGACACGCTGGCCCGGATGCTGCACGAGCACGCCATCGACTGGGTGGTGCTCGCCGGGTACCTGAAGCTCGTAGAGATCCCGCCCGACTACCGCGGGCGCGTGGTGAACATCCACCCCGCCCTCCTCCCCGAGTTCGGCGGACCGGGCATGTACGGGCACCACGTCCATGAGGCCGTGCTCCGGTCCAGGGCCACCCGCTCCGGGTGCACGGTCCACCTCTGCGACAGCGAGTTCGACCGCGGAACGATCCTCCTCCAGAGGACGTGCCCCGTCCTTCCCGGCGACACGCCCGGGACGCTGGCCGACCGCGTCTTTGCCCTGGAGTGCGAGGCCTACCCCGCGGCCCTGCAACAGCTCATCGCCGGAGACGTACCAGAAAGCCGCCGGGCATGAAGCCGACCCCGCCCACCACCGCACGCCACATCCGCCCGCGCCGGGGCGCGCTGGTCGCGCTCCTGGTGGCGCTGGCGGCGGCCCTCCCGCTCCCGGCGGCCCGGGGGCAGGATGGCGAACCTCCGGGCGCCTCACGCCAGCGGCGCATCGACTCTCTCCAGTCCCGCGCCTTCGAGCGGGGATTCGTGGACCTGGGCTACATGCAGCGCGACGGCCAGCTGGCGGC
>CAYWOF010000348.1:0-4320 GCA_964459825.1 uncultured Phycisphaeraceae bacterium
ATGCGATGCATGAGGGGAACGGTTGCGAGCCCACGCGTCATCCTCGCGCCCCCGGCGAACCGCCGACCGGAGGGCCTGGGTCGCGCGCGAGATTACCCGCGGTCGAAGCGGGAACGCAAGCGGCGCCGACCGAGCGCCCGCCGCACCGAATGCACGGAACTGTGGATTCCGCGATGGCGGGTCGGCGCGGGGCGCGCCGTCAGATCGAGCCGGGCGCGGGCTCGGGCACGCGCCGGCGCACGAAGCGGAGCAGGCCGTCGAGGATGGTCAGCGGATGGGGAGGGCAGCCCGGGATGTACAGATCGACCGGGAGGAACCCGGCGACGCCGTCGTGGCACTCCTCGTGTCCCCGGAAGGGCCCGCCGGAGATCGCGCACGCGCCCACGGCGATGACGACCTTGGGCGCGGGCACCGCCTCCCAGGTCTTGAGCAGCGCCACGCGCATGTTCTCGGGGATCACGCCGGTGACGAGCAGGCCGTCGGCGTGGCGCGGCGAGGCGACGAACTGGATGCCGAAGCGGGCCAGGTCCCAGCCGACGGTGTTCAGGACGTTCGTGTCCATCTCGCACCCGTTGCACCCGCCCGCGGAGACCTGCCGGAGCTTGAGCGAGCGGCCCAGGAGGCGGACCAGCTCCCGGCCCATTCCGCCGGCCAGGCGGAGCTCCCGGTCGTCCAGGACGAGGTCCTCGCGGCGCGAGACCGCGAGGCGGTAGTCGCGGGTGAAGGCGATGGCGCCCTCGGGGCAGGCGCGCACGCAGTCGGTGCAGAAGAGGCAGCGGCCCAGGTCGATGACGGGCCGTCCGTTGACGGTGATGGCCTGCGTGGGGCAGGCGTCGGCGCACCGGCGGCATCCCTCCACGCACCTGGCGGCGTCGATGCGGGGGCGCCCGCGGAAACGGTCGGGCAGTTCGGGCGGGGCGGCGCGCGGGTACCGCATGGTGCGGTGGCGCTGGAGCATTCTCGCCCGGATCACACCGATCATGCGCGGCACTCCTGAGCGTTCACAGGTCGAATCCGCAGTAGGAGAGGTTGAAGCTCTTGTTGCACAGCGGGAAGTCCGAGATCTCCTGGTCCCGCATGGCCATGGCGAGGCCGAACCAGTTGTGGAACGAGGGGTCCACCACCTTGTACCGGGCGAAGGCGCCGCGCGCGTCGGTGATGGCCACGTGGCAGATCTCGCCGCGCCACCCCTCGACCAGCGACACGGCGATGTGGTCGGGCTTGAGCGGGGGAACCGCGGCCATCGTCGGGCGCTCGGGAAGGTCGGCCAGCTCCTCCCGGATGAAGCGGATGGAGTTCTGGATCTCCAGCCAGCGGACGTAGGCCCGCGCGAAGACGTCGCCGGTCTCCCAGGTGCAGACGGGAATGTGGCTGTAGCGGTAGACGCCCTTGGGGAAGTCGGCCCGGACGTCCCGTTCCAGGCCCGACGCCCGGGCCGCCAGCCCGACGAGGCCGATGTCCGCGGCGGTGTCCCGGTCCACGCGCCCGGTGTCCTCGAAGCGTGCCATGACCGAGGAGGAGTTCCAGAGCAGCTCGACGGCGCTGGCCGTGTCCGCCTCGGCGGCGGCCAGGCGCCGGAGCAGCTCGGCGCGCCGCGCCTCGTCGAGGTCGAAGAGGACGCCCCCGGGACGCGTCAGGTCGCGTCCGAAGCGGTTGCCGCACAGCAGCGCCGTCATGTTCAGGTAGTCGCCGCGGATTCGTCCGCAGTAGGCCGCCGTGGGCAGGAAGCCGACGTCGCCCGCCAGGGCGCCCAGGTCGCCGCAGTGGTTGGCGAGGCGCTCGAGCTCGAGGGCGATCCCGCGGATGAACTGGGCGCGGGCCGGGGCGTGGACGCCGGCGAGGCCCTCGACGATGTGGCTGTAGGCCGTGGCGTGCCCCATCGTGGTGTCGCCGGCGAGCGTCTCGACGTGGTGGGCGGTGCGCGCCCCCGGGCCGCCGATCAGGCGGCGCTCCACCCCGCGGTGCTGGTACCCGAGCGAGATCTCGAGGTGGAAGACCCGCTCGCCGTGGCACTGGAACCGGAAGTGCCCGGGCTCGATGACGCCCGCGTGGACGGGTCCCACGGCGACCTCGTGCACCTCGTCCCCCTCCACGCGGTAGTAGTCCATCACGCCGATGGCCGGCGCACCCGGCGCCGGCGCCCCGGCGCGGTAGGGCGCGTGGAACCGGACCGGCTTGAGCCACGGATGCCCGTCGGGTCGGCACGCGAACTGCTCGGCGATCTCGCGCTCGAAGAGGTGCGCCTGGGTGCACTCGGGCGTCAGCGCCGGGAACGACGGGCCCGCCACGCGCGTCCGCGCCAGGAGCAGCGAGGCCGTCGCCTCGTCGGTCAGGACGGCGTGCAGCTCGAGGGGCGCGTCCGTCCCGGGCGCGTGACCGAAGAGCGCGGCGATGCGTTGACCGCGCCGCACGCCCCCGACCACCGCCGCCCGGAAGGCGTCCGTGTCGAGCCATGGCACCGACGAGAGGGCCACGGCCTCGCCGTTCTCGACGGACACGGGGGGCGGCGTGCCGCTCATGGAGCACCTCCGGCGACGAAGCGGGCGGCCTGGCGCACCAGATCGAGCACCCCGGCGGGCATGACCAGGCCCATCGCCAGCGAGGACACCAGCAGCACGAGCGGCGGCGCGACGGTGAGGAGCGTCTCGCCCGGTGCGCCCGGCCGGGCGCCCCGGCGCGCCGGGCCCTGCACGACGGCGAGCACCGTCGTGCCCATCCCCATGAAGACCACCAGCAGGAACAGGAGCATCCCCGCGCCGACGAGGTACCGCTGCGCCTGCAGGGCCGCGGTGATGATCGTGAACTCGCTCACGAACGGCCCGAAGGGCGGGGAGCCCGTGACCGCGATGAACCCGGCCAGCAGGAGCGCCCCCGACCAGGGCGTGCGCCGCAGGGCGCCGCCGACCTCGTCGGTGCGCTTGCTCCCGAAGGCGCGGTGGATGTTGCCGGCGGACATGAACATCACCCCCTTGACGAGGCCGTTGTTGACCATGTGGAGCAGGGCGCCGAAGACCCCGACGCCGCCGAGGCCGAGTCCCAGCGCGAGGATCCCCATGTGCTCGACGCTGGAGTAGGCCAGCATGCGCTTGAAGTCTCGCTGGCGGACGAGGAAGACGCCGGCCAGGGCCATCGACAGCAGGCCGAGGATGACGAGGATGCGCCCGGCGAACGCCGCCTCACCCGCGGCCGCCATGACCCGGTAGACGCGGAGGAGGGCCAGGAAGGCGCAGCTGGTCATGCCGCCGGCGAGGAGGGACCCGACCAGTCCCGGGGCCTCGCCGTAGGCGTCGGGCTTCCAGGTGTGCATGGGCGCCAGGCCCATCTTGGTGCCGTAGCCGACGGCCAGGAGGACGAAGCCGGCGTGGAGCCAGGGCTTGGAGAAGCCGCCGGCGCGGCCCACGAGGTCGTCGAACCGGAGCGAGGGCTCGGGGCCGGCGCTGGTGGCGGCGTACCCGAGGAACAGCGAGCCGAGGAGGGCCAGCGCGATTCCCACCGAGCCGACCATGAGGTACTTCCACGTCGCCTCCAGCGACCGGGCGTTGCGGTTGAAGTAGAGGAGCGGGGCGCTGGCCAGCGTGGTCGCCTCGATCGCGACCCACATGAGGGCCAGGTGGTTGGTCCACGTGATGAAGGTCATCATGCCCAGGAACAGGAGCAGCGCCGAGCAGAAGATCCGGTTGGGCCGGTCGGCGCGCGCCCGCAGGTAGCCCAGGGCGTAGACCGAGCCGGCCGCGAAGAGCACGCTGACCAGCCCCAGCACCAGGCGCCCCGGCGGGTCGAGGGCCAGCCACCGGTCCGGCGTGGCGATGGGACGGGACAGGGCCCAGGCGGTCGCGCCCAGGTGCGCGACGGCGCCGACCACCAGCAGGCGCGGGCGCGTCGCGTCGCGCGCCCAGACGAACGCGCCGACCCCCGCCAGCACCGGCGCCGCCATGGACACGATCGCGATGAGCATGGTCAGTCCTTGAGGGCGGAGAGGTGCTCGGTGCTGATGGAGGTGAACTCGCGGCTGATGTGGTTGATGATGATGCCCATCACGAAGATCGCCACGAAGAGGTCGAGCAGCACGCCGACCTCGACCAGGAGCGGCGTCGACCGGAGGAGCAGGACGCCGAAGATGTAGATCCCGTTCTCGAGCACCAGGTAGCCCAGCACCTGCGTGATGGCCTTCACCCGCGTGGTCAGGAGCAGGAACCCGGTGAGCACGGTGGAGAACGACGCGGCCTCGCGCCCGGCGATCCCCGCCGTGGACGATCGCTTTCCGGGTTCGAGTGCCTTGTAGACCTCGAAGAAGTGCTGGATCTCGGCGACCAGTTGCGG
>CAYWOF010000349.1:0-4313 GCA_964459825.1 uncultured Phycisphaeraceae bacterium
CGCGGCATCGCCAACGCGATCCTCGACCGCGCTGCTGAGCACGGCCGCCAGGTTCTCAGGCGAGACCTCGGCCGCGCGGAGGGCCGCGTCGCGGATGAACTCAACGGCCCGGTCGTGCTTGGGGCTGTTCGAGGGCCGGCCCGTCCGGGGGGATCGGGCCCTCGCGCACCGGCTACGGGAACCGGGCCAGCACGGCGGAGAAGTCGTCGTTGAGCACCTGCTGCCCGGCGATCGATGTCACGGTCTGAAGGAGGCGATCGAGGCATCGCCCGTCGCCCAGGTCCTGTTCCCGCAGGAAGGCGGTCAGCCCCTCGGCACCCCAGAGCTTGCCGGGCGAAGTGAACACCTCGGTCACGCCGTCGCTGTAGAGCAGCAGCAAGGCGCCGGGGGGGATCGGTGCTTCGAGGGTCGGGAAGTCGATGTCGGGCGCCACCCCCATGGGCGGGCAGGGGCCCTCGAGCTCGCCCGGAGCGCTGCCCCTGCCGGTGAACAGCAGGGCGGGCGGGTGGCCCCCGCCCGAGTAGGCGATGGTCCGCGTGGCCCTGCGGTACACCCCGTACCAGATCGTGAAGAACATGCCGCTGTGCTGCTCCATCGGGAACGTGGCGTTCAGTCGTGCGAGCACCGCGCCGGGGTCGCGGGCGTCGACGCCGCCGATCAGGCCGCTCCGGACGGTGTTCATCGCCGAGACGCCCAGCAGGGCCGGGCCCACGCCGTGCCCGCAGACGTCCAGCAAGTAGATGGCCAGGTGGTCCTGGTCGATCCAGAAGTAGTCGAAGCAGTCCCCGCCCAGCGACGCCGACGGGACGAAGCGCCAGTCGATGCCCACCGGCGCGGAGATCGGTGCCGGGAGGAGCGAGCGCACGTAGCCCGCGGCCTTGGCGAGCTCGGCGGCGAGGGCGGCCTGGCTCTTGCGGAGCGCCTCGAATGCCTCGTTCCGCTGGAGCAGCGACACGTAGCCGCGCGAGTGGTAGCGGATGCGCGCGATCAGCTCCACGGGGTCGGGCAGCTTGACGATGTAGTCGTTGGCCCCGCGGGTGAAGGCCTCGGCCTTGGTGGCGCCCTCCTCTTTGGAGCTCAGCACGATGAGCGGGGTGAGCGCGGTCGCCTCCTGCTGCCGGTAGCCCCTGACAAGATCGAGCCCGTCTGCATCGGGCATGACGAGGTCCTGCAGGATGACCGTCGGGTTGAGACGCGCGGCCGTCGCGAGCGCCTCGGCGCCCTTCTGGCAGAAGTGGTAGACGATCCCGGGCTCAGCGGCGAGGATGCGGCGCACCGCCTCGCCGATGATCATCTGGTCGTCCACGAGGAGCACCACGGGTGTGTCGGGCAGGCTCATGCGGAGGCTCCTTTCTCTTCTCCGGTCGCGCCGACGAGCCGGCGGCGGTTGGCATCGGGCTGCTCACGGGTTGCTCCCGGCGGAAGCCTGGCGAGACATTCCCGCGGCCGCCGCCCGGCCCAGCGCTCCGATGGGAAGAACCTCCGTAGCCGCGCCCATCTGGGCCGCGGCTCCGGGCATCCCCCAGACCACGCTGGTGTCCTTGTTTTGCGCTAGCGTGATCCAGCCGGCAGCGCGCAACGCGGCGAGTCCGGCCGCGCCGTCGCGCCCCATGCCGGTGAGCAGCGCGGCGACACCCGGGCGCGCCGCCGCGGCGAGGAGGGACCCGAAGAAGACGTCGACCGAGGGGCGGTAGACCGCCTCGCGGGGCTCGGGCGTGTAGCGCAGGCGCCCCGATGGGTCGAGCACGAGGTGGTCGTTGGTGCAGGCCAGAAGCACGGACCCGGAGGCCGGGGGCGCGTCCGGTCTGGCCGGCGCCACCGTGTGCCCGGTCTCACGCGAGAGCCACTCGGCGAGGCCGGGGGCGAACTGCTCGTCGATGTGCTGCACGATGATGATCGGCCAGGGCGCCGGGCGAGGGACGGCCCGCAGCAGGGCGGCCAGGGCCTCGGGGCCGCCCGTTGACGCGCCGACCGCCAGCGCGGGGGCGAGGCCGCGTTCGCGGGGTGCGCGGCCTGGGGTCGCCTGGAGGGGCGGCGCGGACGCCGCCTGCGCGCCGGGGTCTCTCCCCGTGAGCAGCGCGATCGCCTGGACCTTGCGGACCAGGGGTTCGGCGTTGACCACGCCGCCGCCGGGGGCGAGCCCGGGCGTGGCCACGGCGTCGAGCGCGCCGGCGCCCAGGGCCTCGAAGACCTTGGCGGCGTTGCCCTCGACGGTGGCGGTCACGACGAGGATCGGGCAGGGCGTGGCGCGCATGATCCGGCGGGTGGCCTCGACGCCGTCCATCACGGGCATGATCATGTCCATCAGGATCAGGTCGGGAACGTCCGCAGCGCACCGGGCGACGGCCTGGGCGCCGTCCTCGGCGACCCACGCGACGCTCGCCCCGGGAACGGTGGCGACCGAGCGGCGCAGCGACTCGATGGCCAGCTTCAGGTCGTTGACGATCGCGATCCGCATCAGGTGGGCGCTCCGATGAGGTCGGCGACCATCCGGACGAGCGAGTCGTCCTGGAAGCTGCTCTTGGTCAGGTAGGCGCTGGCGCCGGCCTCCATCCCGGCCAGGCGGTCCTCCTCGCGGTCCTTGTACGACACGATGATCACGGGAAGGTCGGCCAGCTTCGCCTCCCGCCGTACCGCCCGGATCAGTTCGATGCCGGTCATCCGGGGCATGTCCACGTCGGTGACCAGCAGGTCGAAATGACCCGAGCGCAGCATGTTGAAGCCGTCCTTCCCGTCCACCGCGACGCTCACATCGTACCCTTGCCGCATCAGCAGTTGACGCTCGACCTCGCGCACCGTGATCGAGTCATCGACCACCAGGATCCGCCGCCGGCCGCTCTCTCTGGCCGCGTGCCGGGTGGGTGTCAGGCCCAGCGCCCGGCCGCCCTGGAGCGACTCCTTGACCGAGCGCCAGACGTCGTCCACGTCGATCACAAGCACGGGCGCTCCGTCGGAGCGGATCGCGGCCGCGGCCAGGTGCGGCACGATCCCCAGGCGGGCGTCCAGGGGGCGCACGACCAGGTCCTCCTCACCGCAGACCTCGTCCACAACGAGCCCGCACCGGTTGTCGCCCGCGCCGATCACAAGGACCGCCAGGGACGTGGCGCCCGCACCGCGGCCCTCCCCGGGCATGGCCAGCACGTCACCGGCCCACACCAGCCCGATCGACGCGCCCTCCAGGTCGACCTGGGCGCGCCCCTGCACGGGGCGGGCCTCCTCTTCCGGGACGACGACGATGCGGTCCAGCCGGGCCAGCGGCAGGGCGAAGAGCTCGCCGGCGATACGAACGATGATCGCTCTCACCACCGAGCGGGTCACCGGCAGGCGCATCGTGAACCGGGTGCCCCGCCCCAGCTCGGACTCGAGGGTGACGGTGCCGCCGACCGCCTGCGCCATCGACTGCACGACGTCAAGCCCGACGCCGCGCCCCGAGATCTCGGTGGCCGCGGGCTTGGTCGTGAAGCCGGGGAGGAAGAGCATCTCCATCAGCTCGGCCCGGCTGAGCCGGGCCGCGGTGGGCTGGTCGACCAGGCCCCGCTCCACGACCTTGCGGCGCACGGCCTCCGGGTCGATGCCCCGGCCGTCGTCGCGCACCTCGATGACGAGCATGCCGCCCTGGTGGCGGGCCCCCAGCGACACGGTGGCGGTCCGGGGCTTGCCCGCCGCCTCGCGCTCCGCGGGCGGTTCGGCGCCGTGGTCGAGGCTGTTGCGGATGAGGTGCGTCAGGGGCGACTCGAGCTTCTGGAGGATGTCGCGATCGACGTGCACCGACTCGCCGTCGGCCCGGAACACGACCTCCTTGCCCAGCTCGCGGGCGATGTCGCGGACCATGCGGGGGAACCCGCCGATGCCCTCGGAGAACGGACGCATCCGGCTGCGCACCACCTCGGTGTAGAGCGCCCCGGAGAGTTCCTCGACCCGCCGGAGCGACTCGTCCAGCCGCGACGCCTGCTCGGCGAGCGTGGCGTGCACGGCGTCGGCGGCCGTCACGAGTTCGTTGAACGACGCGATGGCGGCCTGGTCGGGGCCGGCGGCGCCGGCGCTGCGCCGCAGGGTCAGGACGCCGGCGAGGGATTGCACGGCCTCTTCCAGGGCCCGCTCGCGCGTCTTCATGGCGGCCATGAGCCCGCGGAGCGCCTGCAGACGCGACGCCTCGACCGTCGATTCGCCGGCCAGGAAGAGCATCCGGTTCAGCACGGTCGAGGCGACGCGCACGTGCCCGGCGCCGGCGCTCGAGGGGCTCGGCGCGGCCTCGCGGGGAGCGGGAGCCTCGGCGGCCCTGGGGGGCGGCTCCGGCGGCGCAGGACGCGGGG
>CAYWOF010000350.1:0-4309 GCA_964459825.1 uncultured Phycisphaeraceae bacterium
GGGGGGGGGGGGGGGGGGGGGGGGGGGGGGGGGGGGGGGGGGGGGGTGGGGGGCGTGGGGGGGTGGGGGGGGGTGGGGGGGTGGGGCGAAGGGGAAGAGGGGCAAAGGGGCGTAGGGGCGGAGGGGCGTAGGGGCGCTGGAGGTCAGAGGCGCTTGGTCGCTTTGCCCCTTTGCCCCTCTGTCCCTTTGCCCCTTCCCGTTCAGTCCGCTCCGGCGGCGAGCGAACCTCGAGAGGCGTCGTCGATGGTGATGGGATCGAGGGCGCCGTCGTGGGTGATGGCGAGGAGGGTGACGGTGCGCCGGGCGCCGTGGCGGTGGGAGACCTCGTAGTCGATGGAGGTGACCACGGCGTGGGTGCGCACGCGGATGCGTCCGGCATCGCCGGCCGCGGGCGAGGCGTGGAAGGCGAGGGCGCCGGCCTCGCCGGGCTTGGGGGCGCGCAGGTCCTCGCCGGCGAGCTCCTGCGTGATGGCGATGCTGACGCGCTGCTCGGGCACATCGGCGAGCACGCAGTAGGGCCCATCGTCGGACCATTCCTCGACGAGGCGCTCGGCGCGCCGGGCGATGGCGACGGAGCGGACGCCGTCCCAGGTGGAGTCGCCGAATCGGACGGTCTTCGGGTTGAAGAGGAGCATGGGAATCTCCGGGGAAGTGGCAATGGGATGCAGAGACGCAGAGACGGAGAGACGAAGAAGAGACGGGTCAGGCGCGCATCAGTTGGATGACGTTGAGGCGTCGGGTGGCGTCGGGGAGGCCATCGCCGTCGAGGTCGATGCGGGCGGCGGCGCGCTGGCGTTCGTCGCCGAAGCGGGCGCGGTACAGGTCGGCGCGGGCGCCGAGCGGGCCGCCGGGGGGCTCGAGGGCGGCGGCCGCGGCGAGGATGAGGTGCAGGGCGCCGAGGGCCTCGAGGCGTGCGAGGGCGTCGGGGTTGGTGATGCTGGTCTCGGTGGGTCGGCCGAGCGCGGGCGGGTCCATGGGCTCGATGCCGAGCATGCGCAGGACCTGGTGGTGGATGAGGGCGATCTGGGGTCGGAAGGAGGCGATGGTGACGGGTCTCCCCGACGCCGGCGACGGTGGGAGCGCCGGGTCGGTCGTGCCCGCGCGCAGACGTGACACCGTCGCCGACGCCGGGGAGAGCCGCGTCAGGACCTCGTACGAGACGCCATCGACCGTGGCGACGTGGCCGGCGGTGACGCCGGCGCTGGCCAGGTCCACGTCGAACTGGGAGAGGGTGAGCGTGGCGCCCGAGATCGAGCCCGTGGCGCTGACGAGGCGCTGGCCGGCCCAAGCGACATCGCGGAAGAGATTGGGCTCGAGGACGAGCAGGTCGCGGTCGGTGGCGAACATGGAACCCCCTGGGAAAAGCGCAAAGCGCAAATGGAACAAGAAGCGGGTGATGCGTAATCCCGGCGCCGGGCTTTCGACCGGCGGCGGGCCCCCTCCTGCGGACCCCTCGCGGAGCGATGGGCCACCCGGGGCTCAGGTGGTGCTGAGGCCGCGGACGAGGGCGTGGGCGCTCTCGTTCTTGAGCTCGAGGGTGTACTCGCCGACGACCTGGCCGGAGACGCGGTCGCCGGTGGCGCCGAGGCGGGAGTAGGCGAAGCTGCGCCCCTGGAGGGGCATGACGTCGATGCGCGAGCTGTCGAGCAGGAGCAGCGTGTCGGCCGGGACCCAGCGGGAGAGGACGATGCGGGCGATGCCGAAGTCGCTCTCGTAGACGCTCACGAGGTCCTGGAAGGAGGTGTCGGCGGGCTGGAAGCGCCGGACGCTGGAGACGAACTGGTTGATGCGGCGCTTCTGGAACCCGTTGACGACGATGGTGTCGATGCGTCCCTGCGACTGCTCCCAGGTGAGGCGGAGGGCGGCGTTGAGGACGGTCTCGTTGAGGTCCGAGCCCGCGCCGCCGCCGGAGGGGAAGCCGCCCTGGCCGGGGACGAACTGGTTGGTGGCGATGAGGCGGACCAGGCCGTTCATGGAGCGTCGGACGGTGGCGCTGCCCTGGGGCGTGGCGGCGGGCGCCGACCCGTTGATGATGCAGTTCTCGAGGTCGCGCAGGAGCTCGCGCAGGCGCTCCTGCTTCTGCCAGTCCTCCTCGTCCTTGACGCCGTGGACGCGGGTGGCCTGCATGGTGCCGCTGACCTCGACGCCGGCGGCGAAGATCTGGGTGTAGTTCTGCCGGCGCACGCGGGTGGTGAAGCGCGGCACGGGGGCGTCGGCGCCCTCGAGGGTGGGATTGCCGAGGATGGTGAGCCTCATGTTGTCGGCGAGGGCGACGGCGGTGGTGGCGCCGAAGGACCGGACGACGGTGAGGGTGTTGGTGGCGATCGCGCTGACCTGCATGACCTCGGGCCCGTTGGCGGGGCGGACGAGGTCGCCGACCTGGAAGCGGGTGCCGTTGTCCACGGCGATGCTCGTCGCGGTGGTGGGGCTGGGGCTGAAGGTGGACTGGTTGATCAGGTCGGTGTTGGGCAGGAGGGAGTCCTCGATCCACTCGTGGATGGTGCTGTGGGCGGGGCGCTCGGCGTCGCCGAGGTGGTCGAGGAGCGGGGTCTCGAACGGGCTGACGATGCCGATGATGTCGGCGACATCCTCCATGAGCTCGGGCAGATCGGAGCCGGCCTGGTACGTGGCTTTGCCTGTGAAGGCCATGGGGTCCCCCTTCGGTTTGCGGTTTTCGGTGCGCGGTTTTCGGGAATGGGTTACGGGTGATGGGTTACGGGTTACGGGTTATGGGTTACGGGTTACGGGTTACGGGTGGCGGGGTGCCGGGGCGGGTCAGGCGGTGCGGCGGAGGCGGAGGTACTCGAGGAGGGCGCGCCGGTCGCCGGAGTCGCGGGCGGTGGTGGCGGCGGCGGCGAGGGCGTCGGGCGCGCCGGCGCGCGGGCCCATGGCCCCGGAGCGCGCGGGCGCGCGGAAGAGGAAGGGCTTGCGCCGGCGCAGGTCGGCGATGGCTAGGGCCACGTCGGCCTTGTCCATCCCGGCGATGGCCGCCTCGGTCAGAAGCGTGGCGGTCTCGAGGTCGATGGCCTCGGCGCGGGCCAGCTCGCGCTCGATGACGCGTCGGCGTTCGGCGGCGTCGAGGGCCTCGCGGGTCTGCTCGAGCCGGGCGCGCGCCTCGGCGAGGGCGGCCTCGACCTCGCGCAGGCGGGCGGCGGTGGCCTCGGCCTGGTGACGCCCATCGGGCGCCGGGGAAGCGAACGCGGAGGAACGCGGAGCGGCGTCCGGAGCGGGCGGGCGCTCGGGCGTGGCGGGATCGGTGCGGGGCGCGGGGACCGCGTTCAGGGGGTCGGGCGTGGCGTGCGTGTTCATCTCTCGATCTCCTGTGGCTGGTTCCATTGGTGCTTCGAGCTTCGTGCTCTGAGCTTGTCCTTCTCTTGAGCCGGTCCCCGGGGCTAGACGACACCGGGATCCGTCGGCGCGTAGCCCAGTTCGGCGAGGACGCGCTCCTCGGGGACGCCGAGCTCGCGCTTGACGCGGGCGGCGGCGGCCTGCTCGGCGAGGTCCTCCGGGAGCGGGTCGGGCCAGACGAGGCGGACGGCGCGGTCGTCGGGGTCGGTGCGCAGGGCGCCCTGGGCGTCGAGGGCGATGAGGGCGAGCTCGCACACGCGGGCGATGGCGCGTCCGTAGGTGACGCGCTTGCGCGCGGTCTTGGAGAGCAGGCCCATGAGGGTGATGCGCAGGGCGTTGGCGCTGGTGAGGTTGCCGATCTTGGCGCGGACGACGCCGCTGGCCAGGGGCGGGACCCCGGAGAGCTTGTCGAGGGCCTCGCGGACCTCGCGGATGTGGCTCTCCTCGCTGGGGCAGGCGGCGTCGCCGCCGAAGGCCTGGATGGAGGCGTCGGGGTTGTCGGTGGACCAGAGGGCGCCGGGCCCGATGGGGGCGCGCTCGAAGCCGTCGAGGCCCCTGGCGAGGTACATCTGGAAGGACTGGAGGGTGACGCGGGCGGCGCGATCGGAAAGGCGGGTGTTGAGCTCATCCTGCATGGGGATGAGGGGCTCGACCTCGCCGAGGCCCTCGTGGAGGAAGGGCTGGGCGATGTTCTGGATGTGCACGACGGGGAGGAGGCCGGGGGTGAGGGAGCCGTCGGCGCCGTCGACGAGGCGTCCATCCTCGAAGGTGCGCGAGGCGTCGGCGGAGAGGATCTCGGTGAGGGTGCTCTCGGCGCGCCGGGCGCCGGGGAGGGGACCGGGCGCACCGGAGAGGAGGGCGCGCCAGGAGAAGCGGGGGGCGGCCTCGTGCGCGCCGGCGTTGGCGACGCGGTTGAGCCGGCGCCGGTAGTGGATGATGTACGCGAGGATGTGGCGGTAGT
>CAYWOF010000351.1:0-4300 GCA_964459825.1 uncultured Phycisphaeraceae bacterium
CTCTTTCCCTACACGACGCTCTTCCGATCTGGAGGAGGGCGCCCAAGCCGGCGCCGAGGCCGAGGATAGGCGAGGCGGAGACGAGGGGCGTGGCGCTGGAGCCGCCGTCCGCGGCGCGCAGGGCCCCGGTGAGCAAGCCGGCGATCGGTCCGACGACGAGGAGCGCGGTCAGATAGACGGTCCAGCGGAGGATCGCTTGGCGCATGGGGCGGATGATAGTGGCGAAGGGGCAGAGGGGTGAAGGGGGCAAAGGGCCAACGAAGGGGACCCGGCACCGAGCGCGGGTGGCCAAGCAGGTGAGGGACGGGAGGCCCGCTCGCTCATGCTCGGGGCTCGTTGCGGGCGAGGGTTCGTGCGGAAGCTCGTCAGCGGGCGAGGGCCAGGAGGCGGGCGATGCGCTCCTTCACCGGCGGGTGGCTCAGGAAGAGCGTGTTGAGGGCCTGGTGGGACTCGCGCATCTTGCGCAGGGGGTTGACGATGTACATGTGGGCGGTGCCGCGGTTGGCGGCATCGACGAGGGGCTCGGTGTCGTCGGCGAGCTTCTGGAGGGCGGAGGCGAGGCCCTCGGGGTGGCGGGTGAGCTCGACGGCGCCGGCATCGGCGAGGTACTCGCGCTGGCGGCTGTAGGCCATCTGGATGATGCGGGCGAGGAGGGGGGCGATGATGGCCAGGAGGAGGGCGATGGCGATGAGCACCAGCATGGCGGCGCCGGCGCCCTTGTTCCCGCCGGAACGACGCCCGCCCATCCGAGCCCCACGCCCCGAGTGGAAGGCGATGCGCAGGAAGGCGTCGCAGGCGAAGACGATGAGTCCGACCATGGTCGCCATGAGCATGGCGAAGCGGATGTCGAGGTGGCGGACGTGGGCCATCTCGTGGGCCATGACGCCCTGGAGCTCGTCGCGGGTGAGCTTCTGGCGCAGGCCGGTGGTGATGGCGACGGCGGCGTGGGCCGGGTCGCGCCCGGTGGCGAAGGCGTTCATGGCGCTGTCGCCGATCAGGTAGATGCGCGGCATGGGGAGGCCGCCGGCGATGCGGAGCTCATCGACGACGTTGAAGAGCTCCGGGTCCATCTCCTTGGTGAGGGGGCGGGCGCCGGACATGGCGAGGATGGCCGAGGCGCCGCCGAACCAGCTCCAGAGCGTGCCGAGCAGCGCGAAGATCAGGGCCGCGAAGCAGCCGAGGATGATGGAGGGGATGAGGGTCTCGAAGTCCGGGGCGGCGCCGGCGTAGACGGTGATCGCGCCGGCGATGGTTCCCCCCACCGCCACGGCGAGGAGGACCATGAACACCATGAGGACCACGCTCTGGCGCTTGTTCTTGCGGATGAGGTCGTGGAAGGTGAGCGTGCCGGGGTAGGCGCTGATGCGGCGGCGGAGATCCGGGTCGGGATGGGATTCGGGGGGAGGCATGGGGCGCAGGGAGAGGGCGTGTGTCTTGGGGCGAAGTCAAGGAGACACAATCAAAGTACAAAGTTCAAAGTACAAAGTTCGAAGCAGAGCGCCGGCGTGGAGTATCGCGCCGGTTCAGCTGAACTGGACCTTGGGGGCTTCGCGCTGGGCGGCCTCTTCGACCTTGAAGTACTCGCGCTTGTCGAAGTTGAACGCGGCCGCGACGATGTTGGTGGGGAAGGTCTGGCGAGCCTCCTCGTAGCGGGCGACGGTGTCGTTGAAGTGCTGGCGGGCGAAGCCGATCTTGTTCTCGGTGCTGGCCAGCTCCTCCTGGAGGCGTCCGAAGTTCTCGTTGGCCTTGAGGTTCGGGTAGGCCTCGGAGAGCGCGATGAGGCGCCCGAGGGCCTGGCTGAGCATGTTCTCGGCCTCGGCCTTCTGCGCGGCGTGGGCGGCATCGCTGGTCACGCCGAGGGCGCGCGAGCGGGCGTTGATGACGGCCTCGAGGGCCCCCTTCTCGTGGGCGGCGTACCCCTTGACCGTCTCGACGAGGTTGGGGATGAGGTCGTAGCGGCGCTTGAGCTGGACGTCGATCTGGGACCAGCCGTTGTCGGCCTCGACCCGCCGACGCACGAGCCCGTTGTACATGGCCATGAACCACAGGAGCACGACCAGGAACAGGCCGAGCACCACCAGGATCGCGATCCACTCCATCTTCGGATACCCCCTTCTCTGGCACCGACCACGGGTCGGGCCGGGTGTTCGGGAGGATGATACGGTCTCCCGGCCGGGCGCGCACGGCTCCCCAATCCTCGGGTAGGCTGTGGCGCCGGAGCCTTGCTTGGTGAAACCGGGCCGCCAGTTCCACGGCCCGCTCCGCGACCGAGGGGCGAACACCGTGCCGAACCAGTCCTCCGCCGCCCACGCCGAACGCTCTTCCACGTCCGGGGTGCTGCACGCGCGTCCCGTGGCCCGGGATGTCGGGCCCCGTCTCTCGGAGCTGCTCGACGACCTGCTCTGGCCGCGACTGCTGCGCGCCGGGTCGCTCGCGCTCCGGCCCGAGCGGCTGCAGCTGGCGTTCCTGGTCAACCTGCTGGCGCTGGGGGTGCTCTGGGTCCCGACGATCTGGGGCGCCAACCCGCTCGACGCCGTCTTCGTGAGCGCCGGGCCGGGGCCGGCTCCCGGCTGGCGGATCCCCGGAACGAACCTCCACGCGGCGCCGGAACGTCTGCCGGTGGGAGCCATCCCGTTCCTGGCGCTCGCGGTCGCGGTGCTCTCGGTGGGCGGGTGCGGCCTGTGCCGCATGGCCGCGTGCGACTTCTCGCAGGGCGTCATCCTGAGCTGGCCGCAGGCCCTCGGGTTCGCCCTGGCCCGCTGGAAGTCGGTCCTGACGGCCGTGTTCGGCCCCCCGATCCTGGTGGGCGTGATCGCGGCCGGGCTGGCCGTGGGCGGGGTGGCGCTCTTCTCGCTCCCCGTGGTCGACCTGCTCGGGGGGCTCCTCTACGGCCTGATGCTGGTCGCGGCGATCGCGGGCGTCGGCATCGCTCTCGTCTACTCCCTGGGCAAGCACATGCTCGTGCCCGCCGTCGCCTGCGATGGGGCCGACGGGTTCGACGCGATCGGCCGGGCGTATCCGTACGTGCTCGGCCGTCCGCTGCGCCTGGTGGTGTACTCGCTCCTGCTCGGGGCCGTCGGGGCCGTGGTGGTGGTGCTCGCGTTCGCGATCGCGCAGGGCGCGGCGGTCGGGTGTGCGCGGGCGGCGGCGTACCTCGCCGGGGCGCGGGCCGACGCGATCCTGGGCACCGGACCCGGGACTCCGACGGGCACGGCGGTGTACGTCCATCGGCTGGTGGCGATCTGGACGACGGCGCTCGAACTGGGCGCGTGGGCGGTGGTCACGAGCTACTACTTCTGCGCCTCGACCCTGCTCTACCTGGCGATGCGCCAGGTCAACGTTGGGCAGGACATCGCGGAGATCTGGATGCCCGGGATGATCGAGGGGACCATGGCGCAGGCGATGGCGGGGCGGGCGGCCATCGGGGCGGCGGCCGGATCGACGAGGCCGGGGGCACCCATCGCGGGGGACGACGACTGAGGCCGCCCGGGTGGGTCGGCGCGGCGTTTCACGCTCGCCCGCCCCATGAAAAAACCGGGTGCGCTCATTGCGCACCCGGTCATACTCGAGGTTCACGCTGCGATCAGGCGCGGCGCCGACGGGCCGCGAGCAGGCCACCCATGCCGACGAGAGCGAGGGTGCCGGGCGTCGGGGTGACGGCCCAGTTGTCGAACGTGGCGGTGTTGCCCCAGGCGGCGATGCCGAAGCCCGTGCCGAGGTTGGCGGCGAGGGCCGACACGCCGGTCTTGGTGTAGGCCTGCTCCGGCGTGCCGTTGAAGTCGGTGTCGATCTCGGCCAGGAGGGTGTCGGCGTCGGGGAAGGAGACCTTCAGACGCCCCGAGAGGAACTGACCGGTGAGCGCGGCAAAGCCGGTGCCCGTGCCGGTCCAGGCGCCCCAGCCCGTGGCGCTGGTCCGGTGGTAGATGCCGATGTTCGAGAAGCCCAATGCCGAGGTGGTCTGGTCCTGGATCTTGACCATGATCGAGTCGGCGCCGCCCAGGCCGATGAGCACACCTGAGAACTGCGACCCGCCGCTGGTGGTCGCGAAGACGTCGAGATAGGTCACCGAGTTCAGGTAGCCCAGGTTGGCCGAGTTGTGGGTGAGGATCTCGTTGGCGGCCGTCGAGGTGTGCGTGCCGCGGTTGCCGAGCACGGCCCAGGTGCCACTGGTCACGGTCCAGTCGCCGCCGATGGGCCCGTCGGGCCGATCGAAGTTGTCGGACCACTGAGCCATGGCGCTCGTGCCCGCCGCGAGGACGGCCGCGGCTCCGAACAGGACTTTCTGCATGTTCCCTCTCCT
>CAYWOF010000352.1:0-4298 GCA_964459825.1 uncultured Phycisphaeraceae bacterium
GCCGCGATCGCGTCGAAGAAGGCCTGCTCGTACGGCGCGCCCCCGTAACTGTTGTTCGAGACCATCGCCCCGTTGTCCACCGCGTACTGGAGGGAGGAGATCGCGTCGGCGGTCGATCCGCCCGAGCTGCCGATGAAACGCAGGGGCATGATCTTGCAGTTCCAGTTCACGCCCGTCACGCCCATTCCGTTGTTTCCGACCGCACCGATGATGCCGGCGCAGTGGGTTCCGTGACCGTTCGGATCGTCGGGGTTGTTGTCGTTCGAGCGGAAGTCCCACCCGCGGATGTCGTCGATGAACCCGTTTGCGTCATCGTCGATCCCGTTGCCCGCGATCTCGCCCGGGTTGGTCCAGATGTTGGCCGCGAGATCCGGGTGCGTGTACTTGACGCCCGTGTCGATCACGGCAATGACGAAGCTCGCGCTGCCGGTGGTGTCGTCCCAGGCCGCCGGGGCGTCGATGTCGGCATCGGCGGTCCCCGGAACACCCAGGATCGTCTGGCCCGTGTTGTGAAGGCCCCACTGGACGCCGAAGAACGGGTCGTTGGGCGTTGCGTCCGCGTACAGCATGTAGTCAAGGTGCGCGTACGCCACCGACGGGTCGGCCCGGAGGGCCAGCAGCGCGGCATTGGCGTCGACGTTCACATTCGCCACGACCTGTTCCAGCCCCGGCACCAGCGTGTACTGGCGCGTCGAGGCCACGCCCGCCCGGGCCAGTGCCGCGCTTCGTGCCCCGTCACCGGCTCCGGCGCGGAAGCGCACGAGAATGGAGCCGGGGTTGACCGTCGGCGCCCCGGCCGCCGGGCCACCGGGCTGGAACGGAATCCGCGGCAGGTCGCGCGCCGGAGCCGGCCCCAACGCCAAGCCCGGTGCGAACGCCAACGCCGCCGCGACGCCCAGTTGCCAACTCGCCATAGTTCCCTCCTGTCCCAGTTTGGATCAACACCCGCCGGTGGAAGCCCCGGTTCGCGCTATCGGACGTCCGCGGCCACCAACGTTCAACGGCCGACGAACCGCGAGGTTCGGAGCCTCTCAACCGAAATCTACCCGCCCTCCGACCCATGAACAAGCGTCTTCGCTCAGTGCAACAGCCAGAATCTGCGGCGGCGGCCTCTCCCGGGACACTGGGCAACTCCTGGATTCAGCGTCCCAGTGTCCGGTATCCTTGGCCCGTGAGCGACCGATTCAGCCGGTTCCCCGCAGCCTTGGCCTCACATGCACGGCTGGCACGCCTCGGACCATCGCGGGTCCCCGCGTTGCTCGCCCACCCCAACTGGACGAGTCCGGCGCCCACCGTCATCTGGCTCCACGGCCGCACCGTCAGCAAGGAACTCGATCCGGGCCGGTACCTGCGCTGGATCCGGGCCGGGCTCGCGGCCTGTGCGATCGACCTTCCCGGCCACGGCGAGCGCCTCGATGAGAACCTGCACAGCCCCGGACGCACGCTCGAGGTCATGAACCAGGTCATCCCGGAGATCGATGAGGTCGTCGCGGCCCTGGCCCATCCGCCGCTCGCGGAACTGGCCGGCACCGGCGAACTGTTCGATCGGCGTCGGCTCGCAATCGGCGGCATGTCGGGCGGGGGCATGGCCGTCCTTCGACGTCTGTGTGATCCGCACCCATTTGTCTGCGCCGTCGTCGAGGGTTCGACCGGTGCCTTGGAGCGACTGTTCTACCCGGACGCAAGCCGACCACGGCAGGGTGCTCCCGCGCGCGAGCAGATCACCCGCTTCGACCCGATCAGGCATCTGGAAGGGTGGCGAGCGATCCCCCTCCTCGTGCTCCACTCGCGTGCCGACCAGGTAGTGCCCTACGCGGGAATGGACGGCTTTGTCCAGGCCCTGCGGGCCCACTACGCGAGCCGAGGGGCGGCGACCGACCTGCTCCGAGCGGTCGTGTGGGACGAGACGGGAGCGCCGCACGAGCACAACGGCTTCGGACGGTTCTCCAACGAAGCCAAGAACACCCAGACCGAGTTCTTTCGGTCGCATCTTCGGCCCGGTGGCCCATAGGCGGCCGCCCCCCTCAGTCCCCCGGTTCGCGCTTGCGGCGGGTGGTGTGTCCGGGTAGGGTGAGGGGGTTCGAACCGCACCTCCACCGGAGAACACAGGTATGAAGCGTCGTCAGATGACCACCGTAGCGATGCTGCTCGCCGGCATGGCGATCCTCGCGCCGGCCTCCTTCGCCCCGGCGGCGCCTCCCACGGATGAGCAGATCTCGGCCCTCGTGCAGTCGTTCCAGGAGAAGACCAAGACGCTCGATCGGACCGATGCGCCCGGACGCAAGGCCGCGGCCGAGGAGGCCCTCAAGGACGTCAACTTCACGGAGTTGAGCTGCGCCCAGATCGAGCAGCTCGATCGCGCCGGCCTGATCAGTGGGGCCGGCAAGACGGCCGACGCCAAGGCCCGGCTCGACACCCTCGCCAACGAGCGCACCCCGGAGGGCGCCGCGGCGCTGGCCTACCTCGTCGCCCGCCACCTGCCGTCGACCTACGTGAACCCCCAGGACACCGCCAATCTCGAGGCCAACAAGGCCAAGGCCGAGGAGGCGAGGAAGGTCCACCGCGACACCCTCAAGCGCCTGCTGGCCCACCCCGCGCTGGCCGAGGCGTTCCGCTCCGGCAAGGCCAAGGGCCTGCTCGGGTCCATCGGCCGGCTCGACAAGGAGGTCCTGAACGAGAACATCGCGGCCGTCGCCGAACTCTCCAGGTTCTTGACGCCCGACTGGCCCTCCGACTCGTACGGCGAGCTCCGGCCCTACATCGACACGCTCGCGTCGCGCGCCGAGACGCTGCCGGCGGGCACGCTGGAGACCGCACGCACGCGGGCCCTAGCCGCCCTGGACGGTGCGGCGTCGCGCCTGACCGAGCCCAACGAGAACGTGCTGCGCTCCGTCGAACGGTCACGCAACTTCCTGACCGGCGCCTACGCCAGCGGCAAGCTGCTCGGGCACCCGTCACCGGCCCTCGATTTCACCTGGTCCAACACGCCCACGCCCATCACATCCATGGCCGACCTCAAGGGCAAGGTCGTCGTCGTGGACTTCTGGGCGACGTGGTGCGGCCCCTGCGTCGCCAGCTTCCCGGACGTGCGCAAGATCCAGGCCCATTACGAGGGCTACCCCGTCGTGATCCTCGGCGTCACCAGCCTCCAGGGCTACCACATCTCTCGCCCCGAGGGCCTCAGCGGCAAGACGGAGAGAATCGATACCAAGGACGACCCGGCCAAGGAGTACGCCCTCATGCCGGACTTCATCAAGCAGATGGACATGACGTGGCCCGTCGCCTTCAGCAAGCAGGACGTGTTCAACCCCGACTACGGCGTCAACGGCATCCCCCACGTGGCGATCATCGATCCCGCGGGGGTGGTCCGGTACCGGGGCCTGCACCCGAACTCGATCGTCGTTCCCACCGCGGAGAAGCTCGACAAGATCGACGGCCTGCTGCGCGAGTTCAAGCTCCCCGTGCCGCCGCGGACCAACGAGTCCGAGCCGGCCAAGTCGGGCGGTTGATCGCGGAGTGCGCTCCGGGCGAGGGCCGGAGCGCGTGACGAAAGTCCATCCAGCGTGTTCCCGGTGAAGGGGCCCAGGCGAGCAGGAACTGGGCCCCTTCCCTTTTTGGAGCGCGCCCGCATCCGATGCGATACGCTCCGCCATCGTCCGACGCGGTCCATTCCGGAGCCTGCCGAACCCGCGCGAGGTGTGGGCCTGGGGGATGTACGACCTGGCCAACCAGTCGTTCCAGCTGCTCATCAACACCCTGCTGTTCTCCATCTTCGTGGTGAGCGTCGTGGTGGGGGATGCCCAGCGCGGCGCACGCGTCTGGTCGTACATGACCGCGGCGGGCCTGGCGCTGGTCGTGGTGCTCTCGCCCGTGCTCGGGGCCCTGGGGGACCAGCGGGCGTGGAGACGCGAGCTGCTCCTGGGCACCGGCGTCGCGTGCGCCGCCCTCACCGTCGCGCTGGCGATCCTCCAGCCGGGCCAGGTGTGGCTGGCGGGGGCGCTCTACGTCGGCGCGGCGGTGGCGTGCGGACTCGGGGAGAACTTCCTCGGCTCGTTCCTGCCGCAGATCTCGACGCCGCGAAACGTCGGTTTCGTCTCGGCCATCGGATGGTCGATGAGCTACCTGGGCGCTCTGCTCCTTCTGGTTGTGACGGCCGCGTACTGCTTCGGCCTGGGGCGCTCCGAACCGGCCCAGTCGCGGCCCCTCTTCGTGTTCGCCGGCGTCTGGTTCCTCGCCGGCATGGTCCCGGCGATGCTCTTTCTGCCCGAGCGCGGCGACCCGCAACCCGCGCCGGGGAG
>CAYWOF010000353.1:0-4288 GCA_964459825.1 uncultured Phycisphaeraceae bacterium
TTGGTGGGGGTGCTGTTGGGCGTATTGCGCGGGGGCGCCCCCCCCCCCGCCCGGGGGGGGGGGGGGGGGGCGGGGGGGTGGGTGGGGGGGGGGGGGGGGGTGGGGGGCGAGCACGACCGGTTGCTCGTGGCCGACACCTACAACGACAAGATCAAGCTGGTGGACCCCGGGACGCGTTCGGCGCTGACCTGGACGGGCGCGAAGCGGAGCGACCCCACCGTGCCGCCCGAGTCGCTCCGCCTCGACGAGCCGGGCGGTCTGAGCCTGGCGCTTGGGGGGGCGGGGGGGCCGGGGGCGGGCGATGCGCTCTTCATCGCCGACACCAACAACCATCGCATCGTGATGGTCGATCCCGCGACGCTCGCGTGGCGCGAGGTGATGCTCGAGGGGCTGGTCAAGCCCGCCGATGACCCGGGCTTCCCGCGCGATGCGGTCCAGGCCTCCACTGGCATCGTGTCGGGCAAGCCGTTCGCGCTCGCCCTGACGGTTTCGCTCCCGCCGGGCACGCACCCGAGCGCTGAGGCGCCGATGTCGCTCCGCGTCCGGCGCATGCTCCACGAGGGGCCGCTTCCGGAGGGTGTCGAGGTCGGCGCCGATCCGGTCTTCCAGGCGACGCTTCGCGCGGACCGGTTCCCGGTGAGCGTGGAGCTTCCGCGCGAGGCCGCCACGCCGGGCTCGATGCTTCTGGTCGAGCTGAGTTTCGCGTATTGCGGCGACACGCCGGCCACATCGGGCGTCTGCACGCCGGCGAGCGCCGCGTGGATGCTGGCGCTGTCGAGCGGGGATGCGAGCCGTGTTGAGCTGAGCGCGCCCGTCGCCGGGCGGTAGTCCCCACATCAGGCCCCGGGCGCAAGCCCGGGCCCCGGCCTCTCGGCGCCCGGGGTCGCGCGCTGTGCCCGCTACCCGCACACCCATTCCCGACGAGCGGGTTCGCCGGTTCTCCGGTTCTCCGCTACGAATCCTCGTCCCCGTCCCGGACGTATCGAGCGCCGGAAGGAACCGGCCCGCCGGCAGTGCGCGAGGGAGCGCTCTCCCGGGCCCTGCTTCCTTGGTGCCCTCGCCCCCCGGGCGCGCCGAGCGGATGCGGCCCATCGGCCGGTTCGCGCGGCGCTGGTCCCATGGCCAATGTGGTTGCGCGCGCAGTGTGCCCCAGGCCCCGCGGAGAATCAAGACAAAGCCATCTTTGTTCTTAGGTCGGTGGTGGCGGCGCACGGAAACCCGTGGCAAGCTTGGAGTGTCCGGAGGTCTGCCGTGCTCCATCGAGCGTCCCTGCTCGCCGCTCCGCTCCTGCTCGCCGCTGTGGCCGGCGCGCAGACGCCGGGGTTCCACTTGGTGGGTCACGCGCCAGGCACGACCGACAGCTCGGTCCAGGGACTGTCGCGGGATGGCACGGTGGCCGTCGGCAGCAGCGGTGGGCCCAACGGCTCCAAGGGCTTCCGCTGGACGCTGGCCGGCGGGCGCGAGGACTTCGGGCTCGAGCCCGGCATGCCGTACTCCTCGCCCGCGTGGGCCACGGACGCTACGGGCCAGACCATCGTCGGCCGGGCCACGCTGGGAAAGCCCTTCCCGTTGGTGGATCGCGCCTACCGGCGCATCGGCAACGGTTCCCTCCAGAACCTGGGCCTGCTCCCGGGCCAGACCGAGAGCTTCGCGCTGGGCGTGAGCGGCGATGGCGCCACCGTCGTCGGGTACGCCGACCATCTGGAGGGGCCGTTCGACGGCTACGGGGAGGCCTTCCGCTGGACGGAGCCCGGCGGGATGCAGGGGTTGGGCTACGTGCGCCCGGGCGGCACGTGGAGCGCCGCGCGTGGCATCAGCCGCGATGGGACCACGATCGTGGGGGAGAACCAGACGGGCGGAGTGGGCGGCGACACCGAGGCGTTCATCTGGACCGCGGCGGGCGGCATGCGGGCGCTGCCGGGCTTGCCCGGCTCGGGGTTCAACGATTGGGAGCAGGCCAACGCCGCGAATGCGGACGGCTCTGTGGTCGTGGGATGGGCGGATGTGCCCGGCGCCGGTTCCAGTCATGCGGCGCGCTGGGTCGGCGCGGTGCTCCAGGACCTAGGCACGCTTCCTGGGATTCCATACTCCCATGCGTGGTCGGTGAGCGACAATGGCCAGGTGATCGGGGGCACCGCCTACGGGGGGGGGCAACGAGCCGCCACCGTGTGGACGCCCACCGCGGGCATGCTCGATCTTGGTTCGTTCCTCGCTCTTCATGGAGTCACCATGCCGGCGGGGTACCAGCCCGAGTATGTCTTCTCGGTGTCCGGGGACGGGCAAACGCTCGGTGGCGTTGCTCTCAACCTGACCACCAACCGACGCGAGGGCTTCGTCGCGACCATCCCCAGCCCCGGTGCGCTCGCGGTACTTGCTCCCCTGGCTCCTCCCCTGATGCGCCGCCGACGGGCTCGGATCGGCGCTCGCAGCGATTCGAACTGACAGCCCCGAGCGTGTCCTCGTTGGACCTGCTCACCCTTGGAGGATGCACCCATGAGAATCTGGTTACCGGCCCTTGCCCTCGCCCTCGGTGCGCTCGTCGCGTCCGCCGACCCGCCCGAGCCCCCGCCCTTCTTCTACCTATGGGACACCGTGTCCGGCGAAAACCCCGCGCCCGAACAAGCCTCGCAGATTGTGCGCCTGGGGATTCTGCAGTTCGAGGATGGCCTCGCTGCGGGGCGGGAGTTCGCCGAAACGGCTTGGGACCAGATCGAAGCTGGCGTCACGAGCGAGGCGGACGTGTGCCTCCTGCTCCAGCAGTTTGGCGAGTGGTACTGGAACGGGAGCAGCTGGGACCCGCATCCGAACAACGTCAGCTTCATCGATGAGGACGACAAGCTCGTTGACCCGGCGCCGAACTGGTACCCCTCCGGTCAAGCGCCAGACGACCACAAGTACCGGCAGTCCCTGCAGCCCTGGATGGGGCAGGGCATCGGCAAGGTACACGCATGGTTCGACGGCTTCATCGAGGGGTACAACGACCTCGATCCGCCCTACAACGGACACTCGGCCGGGCCGGCGCCCGCTCGAATTCACATGGACACAGAATTTTCAATAATGGGATGCTGCCAAGCCGGTCAGCAGTGGGTGCGCATCCTGCAGGCGATCGCGCAGGATGACCGCTGGATCGGGACGGATGTCCCCGGGTTCCCGGTGAATGGCCCCTCGACGATGCCGGGCTTCAACACCTACAGCAAGCTGGCGGATCTGTACGAAGCGGCCTCGGACGCCTACGCGTGGCCGCACGACCCGGAGCCGCCGTACGACCCGATCCCTCTCGAAGAGCTACTAAATGAGGATGCGGCCACGGATCACGCGCAGAACCGCCCCTAGCTTCGGGTTCTTTGCGCCCCCGTACGAGCTCGAGGGTGAGGAGGGCGTCTTCGTCTACGAGACTCGAAGGACCGACTTCGCACCGCTGGACCTGCATGTACAGAACGGGCAGGGCAGGATCAAGATCGTGCTTCGCCAGCCGAGCGCGAGCGGCTCGTTCAGGGCGCGATTCGACCTCGCGCAGCTCATCGGTTCACCTCCGATCGACTGCGGAGATTGCGACAGTGTGGCCCAGGGCGCCGATTTCGACCACTCGTTGAGCGTCAACGTGACCGACTGGCTCGCGTTCCAGGCGGCCTACGCGCTGGGCAAGCGCTCGGCCGACCAGAACCGCGACGGCCAGGTCAACGCGCAGGACATGGTCATCTTCGGGGCCAAGTACAACGGCCCTCCGTAGTCGTCGTTGGCAGGCCCAATGCCTGAACCGCTTCGACCCGGGCCCGTGCCCGGGTCGTTTCAGCGCGCGCGGGCCCTACCCCCTCCGCACCGTCCGCTGCTCGATCCGCCTTTCGCTCTCGGTCCGCACGATCCGGTCCACGTAGCTCCCGGGCGTGTGGACCCCATCGGCCTCAATCGCGCCCACGGGCACGAGCTCCTCGACCTCGGCGATGACGAACGCCGCGGCCGTGGCCATCATCGGGTTGAAGTTCCGCGCCGTCTTGCGGTACACGAGGTTGCCGAACTCGTCCCCCCGGTGGGCCTTGATGAGCGCCAGGTCGGCGTACAGGCCCGTCTCGAGCACGTACTCGCGGCGCGTCGGCTGGCCCTCGGCCCGGGGCGGGAGGCGGTCCTTGATGTCCGGGTACGTGCCGCTCGTCGCGCCCGGAGTCCGGTTGTGCCAGCGGGTGTCGTCGCTGGGCCGGTGGAACTCGCGGATCTCGTTGCCGGCAGCGACGGGTGTGCCCACGCCCGTCGCGGTTTAGAACGCGGGGATCCCCGCGCCGCCGGCGCGGAT
>CAYWOF010000354.1:0-4278 GCA_964459825.1 uncultured Phycisphaeraceae bacterium
GACAATGCCCGCGGAGCGGACCCGAAGAGCAGCATCGGAAGGTGAGCGGGAAGCGGAAGGTGTCGGGGTGCGGTCGGTCGGTCAAGGATAGCGCATCGGGGCATGATCCCCGAGTCAGAGGGAGCCAGACGTGAAGAAGGCAGATCGGAACGGTCGGGTGTCGTGGATGGCGGCGGCGGCCGGTCTCGCGGTCGGTTTGTCCGGGCTCGCCGCGCCCGTCGGAGCCAGCCCGCATGAGATGGGTCACCTGGAAGAACATCGGCGTGGACCGCATGGCCTGCATCTGGCTCATCCGGCGCCACCTCGACCCCGCCGCCACCTTCGCCTTCATCGACGAGGGCTCTGCGCCCGCGCCGGACCAGGGCACCCCGTTCGACATCCCCGGCACGCGCTTCGCGCACCGCGGCCCGCACTGCTCCTTCCACACCCTCCTCGCCGAGCATCGCCTCACCGACGCCACGCTCCAGCGCATCGCCCGCATCGTCGATGAGGCCGACGTCGTCCAGGACCTGGCCCTCGAGCCGGCCGCACCGGGCCTGGACCTCGTCTGCCGCGCCCTGCGCCGCACCGCCCGGGACGACCCCGCCGCCATCGACCGCGCCCTCCTGCTCTACGACGCCCTGTACGCCCAGCTGCAGGCCGAAACCAGACCCAAGGAGTAGAGACATGCAGTGGATCACCCGCCAGCGTCCGAAGATCGACCGCATCGCCTGCCCGTGGCTCATCCGGCGATTCGTCGATCCCCAGGCCGAGTTCCTCTTCGCCCCGCCCGATCAGGTCAATCGCATCGCCAGGGAGACCGGCGCGATCCCCTACGACGTCGAGGGGGTCGAGCTCACGCACGATGGCCCGCTCTGCTCCTTCGATGCCATCATCCGCAAGCACCGGCTGATGGAACCCGCCCTCGACGAGATGGCCACCGTCATCCGCGGCGCCGACACCGACCGGCACGATCTTCACCCCGCCTGCCCGGGCGTCTACGCGATCCTGATCGGTCTCTCGCACAACTTCGCCGATGATCATGAGCAGCTCCGTCACGGTATGGTCGTATGCGAGGCCCTGTACGCCTGGTGCAGGCACGTCCGCAACGAGAAGCACACGTGGAACCCCCAACGCCAGCCATGAGCCAACCCGCAGGCGGCGCCGCTCCCGCCGGTCCTCCTCCCGCGCCGCCCGACGTCCGGGCGCCGCGCGAGCCCTGCCTGCGCCTCTTCTGCCGTTTCCTCCGCTTCGGGCTCCTGGCCTGGGGTGGGCCCGTTGCCCAGATCGCGCTGATCCGCCAGGAGCTCGTCGAGCAGGAGCGCTGGATCACGCGCGCCAAGTTCAACCGCGTGCTCGCCGTCTACCAGGCCCTCCCCGGCCCCGAGGCCCACGAGCTCTGCTGCTATTTCGGCATGCTGTCGCGCGGGCGCCTCGGCTCCATCCTCGCCGGCCTCGGCTTCATGCTCCCCGGGCTCCTCCTGATGCTCCTCATGTCCTGGGTCTACGTGACCTGGGGCCTCCTTCCCGCGCTCGTCGCCGCCTTCGCCGGCATGCAGCCCATCGTCGCCGCGATGATCGTCCGCGCTGTCCATCGCATCGGATCCCACGCGCTCTCCCGCCCGTGGCTCTGGATCTTCGCCGCGCTCGGCGCGGCCCTCGCCCTCTGGCAGAGCTACGCGAGCGGTGGGGGAGTCGCGTCCGATCCGACCACCGCGCCGCCCCTGCACCAGCCCTCCCACCTGGCGCTCCTGATCACCGGCCTCCGCGGCGGCCTCCTCACCTTCGGCGGCGCGTACACCGCCATCCCCTTCGTCCAGGCCGATGCCGTCGGGCCAGGCGGACCCGGCGACGTCGGCGGCTGGATGACCCAGGCCCAGTTCCTCGACGGCCTGGCCATCGGCAGCATCCTCCCCGCGCCGCTGGTCATCTTCGCCACCTTCGTCGGCTACCTCGGCGCCGGTCTCGCCGGCGCGCTCCTCGTCACGCTCGGCATGTTCGCCCCCGCCTTCTCGTTCACCCTCATCGGGCACGACCTGATCGAGCACGCCGTCGAGAACCGGCGACTGCACGCGATCCTCGACGCCATCGCCGCGGCCGTCGTCGGCGTCATCGCCGTCACCGCCCTCACCATCACCCTCACCGCCCTGCGCACCCCCCTCGCCACCGGCCTCTTCGCCGGCGCCCTCGCCGCGCTCTACCTCTTGCGCGGGCGCGCCATCATCCCGATCCTGATCCTCCTCGGCGGCCTCGCGGGCCTGCTCTTCCTCTACCCGTTCTAGTGGCACAGGCGTCGCGCCTGTGTAAGCCGCAATTGCCCTACCGCGCCCCCACCGTCACCTCCGCCCGCGTCACCACCCGCGGCGCCTGCACGTGCAGCCGGCGCGCCCGGTGCTGCGACCAGTCCGTCACCGCCAGGTCCGGGCTCTCCGGCCCGTCGTGCACCCGCAGCAGGTCGTACGTGTTGTCCCGCTGCGCCGGCACGAACCCCGCGCCGCGGATGAGCCGGCACAGGAGCGCCTCGTCGAGGCAGTACGTCGTCCCCGCCGCGCTGACGACGTTCTCCTCCATCATCACGCTCCCCATGTCGTTGGCCCCGAAGAGCAGCGCCACCTGCCCGACGTGCGGCCCCATCGTCACCCACGATGCCCCGATCGAGTAGATGTTGTCGAGGAACAGGCGCGCCACCGCCTGCGTCCGCAGGTAGTCCGTGCTCCCGGCCATCCGCACCCGCCGCCCGAACTCCGCCGGCTCCGCCCCCCGTGCGACGGACCCGGCTTCGGGTCCGTGCCCGCTCGCCCACTCGCGCATGGACGCCCGCCCCATCGCATCCCCCGGAAACCCGCCCGCCAACTCCTCCTCCCGGCCCGGCCCGCCCCACTCGCGCACCCGCCCCAGCGGCGTGTTCTCCCGCTGGAACGGCCACGCGATGAACGACACATAGTGCCCTCGCGGCGGTGGTGTCCCGGTGTCCAGGTGTCCCGGTGTCGAGCCCGACTCCGCGCCCGCGACACCGCAACACCGCGACATCGCGACACCGTCTCCCAGCGCCCGATCCTGCCACTCCCGCACCAGCCACATGTGGTGGATCCGGTCCGCCAGCCCCTCGATGTGCCCGAACATCATCGTCGCGCTCGTGAACATCCCGAGCCCGTGCGCCACCCACATCGTCGTCAGCCACTCCTCCGCCGCGCACTTGCCCAGCCCGATCCGGCGCCGCACATGCGGCGCGAAGATCTCCCCCCCACCCCCGGGGATCGAGTCCAGCCCCGCCTCGCGCAGGCGCACCATCACCCACCGGAGCTTGGCCTCCAGCGTGTCCCCCGGCGGGTCGAAGAAGCGCACGAACTCCACGAACTCCGGCGGGCTGAACCCGTGGATGTGCACGCGCGGGTGCCTCTCCTTGATCGCCCGCAACAGGCCCGTGTACCACTCCAGCGGCAGCGCGGGGTTCATCCCCCCCTGCATCAGGATCTGCGTTCCCCCGATCGCCTCCAGCTCCGCCACCTTCTCCAGCAAGGCCTCGTGGCTCAGCGTGTACGCGTCGCCCTCATCGCCATCGCGCCGGAACGCGCAGAACGTGCAGCGCGCCGTGCACACGTTCGTGTAGTTGACGTTCCGGTCGATCACGTACGTCCGGATCGCATCCCCGTGCAGGGCCCGGCAGCGCGCATCGGCCCAGCGCCCCAGCCCCACCAGCGGCGCCCGCTCGAGCAGGCTCAGACCCTGCTCCGGCGTCAGGCGCGCCTCCCCCGCGCCCACCGCGCGCAGCAGCCCCGGGTCCATCGCCTCGAGGCCGGGGTGCTCCGGGGGAGGGGTGTGCAGGCGGGCCGTCATGCGCGTCTCGCAGCCTTTCCAGTTTTCAGGAATCCGTGAAACCTCGCCCACTATACGGACGTGCCCCGACCCCCGCCACCCCGGCCCGACCCCGGCGGTTTCCGCGGCCGCTGCCGTCTGTATCGCCCGGCCCGGCGCCCTCTGGCCATCTTGAAGCCGGCCCCCGCCTTCCCATCCAACGCCGCCGCGCCGTGACCGATAGTCCACCGGGGAGACCGCGCGCGCCCCGCGGAGACCACCATGAACCAGAAGCCCCACACCTCGGCCGCCCTCGCCCACCTCCGCCACGGCGTCACGCTCTTCGCGCTGCTCGTCGGGCTCTGCGCCGTCGTGCAGATGCTCGTCTTCGGCTTCGTCCATTTCACCGAGGTCCGCTGGAACACGCCCCAGCCCGGCGAGGCGCGCGAGCTCTCGGTCGTCGCCGTCCCGCGCGCGGCCCTCGAGGCCGGCGCGCCCGCTCCC
>CAYWOF010000355.1:0-4260 GCA_964459825.1 uncultured Phycisphaeraceae bacterium
GCCTCGATCGCCGCCAAGCGGCACACCGAGCCCAAGCGGCTCGGTTCCCTCGTCCGCGGCGAGCTGGACTGGATCGTGATGAAGGCCCTGGAGAAGGACCGCCAGCGCCGCTACGAGACCGCCAACGCCCTGGCCGCGGACGTCCGGAGGCACCTCGCGGGTCAGCCGGTGCTCGCGGCGCCGCCCAGCCGCTCGTACCAGGTTCGGAAGTTCATCCGGCGTCACCGCGTGAGCGTGGTCTCAGGATCGCTCGTCGCGGCCGTGCTCGTGGTGGGCGTGATCGGGACGACGGCCGGCATGCTCTGGGCGCTGGACGAAAAGTCCCGCGCCGCCGACGCCGCCCGGGCCGAGGCCATCGCCAAGCGCAAGGCCGAGGACAACGCGGCCGCGGCCCTGCGGGCGGCGGACGAGGCGGAGCGCGCGGCCTACCAGGCCCAGATGCTGAGCGCTGCGCACGCCGTTGAGGATCAGCGCATGGACGCCGCGGCCGCCCTGCTCGCCGCCACGGTGCCGCGCCTGCGCTGGTGGGAGTACCAGCACCTGACGAGCCGGCTGGATCGCTCGCTGCCATCGCCGTTCCCGTCCGCTTGGAAGATCACGCGCGTGGAGTGCGCCGCGGAATCCGGCACGACGGCGGTCCTGCGGATCGACGAGGCGAGCGACTCTCCCACCGGCTCCGGCTGGGTTGTGTGCAGCGCGGACCTGCGGACAGCGAGTTTCATCCTGGCCGACACGGACGGCGGTATTCTGCGGCTTTCGCCGGAGGGCTCACGGGCTGTGTGGACGCCCTTGCACGGGGGAGATTCACGCCCGGTCAGACTCTGGGAGTTCCCCCTCCGGGGCGCCGTCCCCGCGGCCCCCGTGGTGACGCCGATTCCCACGGGCGCTCCGCCTCCTCAGCCGCCGTCGGCGCGGGACAGTTGGTTTGCGTCGTGGAGTCCCGCCGGCGATCGGTTCATCTTGTCGCGTGAGGATTGTGTGGAGGTCCACGACGGTCGATCGGGGGCGCTGCTCAGCCGCCGCGGCGCGGAAGGCGCGGTCGGGTTTACCGAGCACCGCGGTCCCCCGGAGCTTGTCGCCATGCGCGGGAGGATCGCCGCCGAGGGCGCCCCCTCATCGCTCCCGGCATTCGACGCTCGCGTCCTTCGCCTGCTCGACGCTCACACGTTCCAGCCGCCGCCGGGCGGCGGGGACTTCCGGTTTGATTCGCCCTCGATTGGCAGCAGTTTCCGGCAGTCGCGGATCGCGTGCTCGGCGCAGGACGGGACGCTGCAGGTTCTCGACATCGTCGGCGGCGCGTTGCGCCCCCGATTCAAGGTGGCACCGGGCATGGGCGTGCTCACGACCCCGGCGTGGTCACCCGACGGTCGGAGGGTCGCCGTCGGCACTCGCTATGGCTGGGTGAGCGTGTGGGACGCGAGCGGATCGGCCGCACCCGCGGCTCCGATCGCCGAGTTCCGGGCCGCCGGCGCCGGAGAGATCACCGGGCTGATGTTCCTGGCCGACTCCGGCGACCTGTGGACCTGCGACGCGCAGGGTCACCACCGCGTCTGGCCGGTCCGCGACGCGGGCGCGGGCGTGCTGCATCACCGGAGCTTCGTGTATCCGGTGGTCGTGTCGAACGACGGCTCCATGATCCTGTCGGGCGGGTGGGACGGACACTCCGGTCACACGGGCGGGTTGAAGCTCTGGGATGCCCGCACGGGCACGCCGGTCGCCGAGTACGGACGACCCAACGAGATCGTCTCGTCGGCCGCGCTGTCGCCCGATGGCCGGTACGCGGTCGCGGGCTACTGGTCCAACGCCACCGCGCTTCGACGGACCGACGTCATCGACCTGTGGAATGGGCGCGTTGTCGCGACGTTCAGGCCGGGCGCCGGGGAGTTCCGGGGCGTGGTTCACCCCGACGGCCGCCGGGTGATCGGCGCCTATTCCTCGGGCACCATCTATGTCTGGGAACTCCTCAGCGGCACCGTGCTCTGGCGGTCCGACGACCGCTCGTCCGCGGCCGCGATCTCGCCCGACGGGCGCGTGTTGGCGCTGGCGGAGCCCGACCGCGGAATCCGGCTGGTGGACGCCGACTCGTACGCGTTGATCCGCCGCTGGGAGGCGCACGCGGACATCATCGGGTCGCTGTCGTTCAGTTCGGACGGCACGCAGCTCCTGAGCACGCACCGCGGCGACACCGTGGGCGTGTGGGACGTGGCCACCGGAGCGGCGGTCGGGCGGCTCGTGGGCCACAACGCGGGGATCATGTGCGCCGCGATGAGCCCGGACGGCAGGCGCATCGCGACCGGCGGCCGCGACCGCTATGTGCGACTGTGGGATACCACCCACTTCGAGACCGTCGCCCAACTCGGCGGGCACGAGGATTACATCTACTCGCTCGCCTGGAGCCCGGACGGCCGTCAACTGATCTCCGGCTCGGGCGACTCGACCGTGCGCATCTGGGACACCCGAACCCTCGCCGAGCAGGTCGACGCCATCCGCGAAAGGTCCCAGGCCATGCCGGATATCGAGGCCAGGTTCGCCCGGGCACGGGCCATGGCCGAGTCTCCGGCCGCGGCGCTCGAGGCCGTTCTCGCATCGCCACAACTCAGCACTCGCGAGCGCGAGCTCGCGCGGCAGGCCTCGGCTCGTTCTGCGATGCGGGAGATGCCCGCCGAATAACCCGAGCCGTCCGGCATAGCCCGAACACATGCCTGGCACCCAAGGCGGCCCCCGATTCGCGGCTTCCTCGGGGCAGAGAGCAGCCGCATTCCCTGTACGCTCGCTGCGCGAACCCGTCACGGATGTCGCCACTCCTACCCGGCGGAGCGGCACGATCCGAAGGTCGCGCGGCTCCTCGCCCGAGGCAGTTTCTCGCCTTGTCTTCTTCGCCAGATGCCCATGTCCACAGGCGCACAGTGACGAGCGGGACAAGGGCGGCATGCTGATGCAGAGAGGTCTGGAGGATTCCTACATGACGGTCGTTTCTCGGCGTCGTTCTGCCCCTGTCTGGCTCCCGTCACACGCGCCCGATTGGGGCCGCGTCACGCTCGTCGCGGCCGCAGTGTCCTTCGGAGGCGCCGCCTCCAGCGCGAGCGCGCAGTGGACTGTGGTCAATCTCCGGCCCGCCGGGGCCGTGTCGGCGAATGCCTACGCCGCCGGGGGCGGTCAGCAGGCGGGTCACGCGCGTTTCGGGAACCAGGAGCGCGCCGGCCTGTGGAACGGGACGGGCGCATCCTGGGTGGACCTCCACCCCGCGGGGGCCTTGTTCTCAAGCGTGTACGGCACCAGCGGCGGACAGCAGGCCGGGTTCGCGCGGTTCGGCAACGCCGAACACGCCGGCTGGTGGAACGGGACAGCCGCGTCGTGGGTCGACCTGAACCCCGCCGGGGCGAATTATTCGGAGGCCCATGCCACCGATGGCGGACGGCAGGTCGGGTACGCGCAGTTCGGGCTCGCCGGCAACCACGCCAGCCTGTGGAGCGGGACGGCCGCATCGTGGGTCGACCTCAACCCTGTGGGGTCCGTGAACTCCTACGCGTGGGCGATCAGCGGCGGACAGCAGGGAGGGAGCGCTTCGGTTGCCGGCCGCCCCCACGCCGGCATCTGGAGCGGGTCGGCCGCATCGTGGGTGGACATGCACCCGGCCGGGGCGACGCAGTCGGTGGTCACGGCCATGAGTGACGGGCGGCAGGCGGGACACGCGTATTTCGGTTCCGGGCAGATCATGATCCACGCCGGCATGTGGACCGGGACCGCCAGGTCGTGGGTGGACCTCCATCCCGCGGGCGCGACGCACTCCCAGGCTTTCGCCGCCGGGGCCCGGCTGATCGGCGGGGCGGCCACCTTCAATGGCATCGACCAGGCCGGACTGTGGAGCGACTCGCCGGCATCGTGGGTGAATCTGCACTCCTTCTTGCCGCCAACGTTTGCCCGCAGTGTCGTGCACGGCATCTCGACCGACGGCGTCAACATCTACGCCGCCGGCTACGGCACCGAGTTCGGACGAGACCACCCGTTGCTGTGGATCCGGCCGGTGCCCGCGCCGGGCGCGGCCGCCGTCATGGGCCTCGGCGGGCTGCTGGTGGCGCGACGCCGCGGGCGTGCTTGAACCCCGGCGAGCCCGTGAACTGTCGGGCGCGGTCCGCCGCGGCGAGGCATTCCCCCGGCTACGTTCGTTCGCGGCGCGGCCCCCCTGTGAGCGTTGACGGCGTCCTTCGGGCGGGCGCACCTCCCCGTGGGCGTCAGGGCACGGGCACGCCGCTGAGTTCG
>CAYWOF010000356.1:0-4258 GCA_964459825.1 uncultured Phycisphaeraceae bacterium
GCATCGGGCCCCCACGAGATCCGCGCCCAGGATGGCGACTACGCGTGCATCGCCACCCGGGACCAGCTCGACGCCCTCGTCGCGCGCCTCCGCGCCGCACCCGTGATCTCGATCGACACGGAGACCACCGGCCTCTCTCCCCTCCAGTGCCACCTCTGCGGCATCAGCCTCTCCACGCAGGCCGGCACCGGCGTCTACATTCCCACCCGGTCCCCCACGCCCGACCGGCACCTCGACGAGCGCACCATCGTCGATGCCCTCCGCCCGATCCTGGAGGATCCGACCCGGCCCAAGTGCGGGCACAACCTCAAGTACGACCTGCTCGTGCTGCGCAACCACGGGGTCGAGCTGCGGGGAATGGTCGCCCCGGCAGGCGAGCACGAAGCCGGGGGACCGGGCGATGGCCACTGGCCCGGGGGCGACTCCATGGTCGCCAGCTACCTGATCGACGCCGCACGCTCGAGCCACTCCCTCGACGCCCTCGCTCTGGCGCTCCTGCGGCGCACCAACATCTCCATCACGGAGCTCATCGGCTCGGGCAGGAACCAGCGCTCCTTCGCCACGGTCCCCATCGAACAGGCGACGACCTACGCCGCGGAGGATGCCGATGTCGCCCTCCGCCTCAACCAGCTCATGCACCCGCAGCTCCGGGCGTTGGGCCTGTGGGACCTCTGGTCGGACGTCGAGCTCCCGCTCGTGGAGGTCCTGGCCGAGCTCGAATGGAACGGCATCCTCGTCGATCCGGCCGAGCTCGACCGCCAGCGCGCCCGGCTCGGTGAGCGCATCACGGACCTCGCCCGCCGGATCGATCGCGCGGCGCTCGACGCCCTCGGCCGCACCTTCAACCCCGACTCGCCCAAGCAGCTCGCCGCCGCCCTCTTCAACAAGCCCGACGCCCCGGACCACGCCGGCGGGAGCGGCCTGGGGCTCAGACCCCTCAAGCGCACCAAGACCGGCCACTCGACCGACATCGAGGTGCTCGAGTCGATCGCCGACGATCCCGCGATCACCACCCCCATCCCCGGCCTGATCGTCGAGTACCGCCAGCTCACCAAGCTCGTCAGCACCTACCTCGTCGCCCTCAAGGAGGCGATCAACCCGCGCACGGGGCGGATCCACTCGAGCTTCAGCCAGACCGGCGCGGCCACCGGGCGCCTGGCCTCGTCCGACCCCAACCTCCAGAACATCCCCATCCGCACCGACATCGGTCGCGAGATCCGCCGGGCCTTCATCGCCCCGCCCGGGCACGTCCTCATCAGCGCCGACTACTCGCAGATCGAGCTCCGGCTGCTGGCCCACCTCTCGCGCGACCCGGCCCTCATCGAGGCCTTCCACAAGGGCGAGGACATCCACACCACCGTCGCAGCCCAGATCCACGGCGTCAGGCCCGAGCAGGTCACCCGAAGCCAGCGCGACGGCGCCAAGATGGTCAACTTCGGGATCGTCTACGGCATCACGCCCTGGGGCCTGGCCCGGCGCCTCAAAGTCGGCGAGAGGGAGGCGACCGAGATCATCCTCGGCTACAAGCACCGCTTCGCGGGCATCTCGACGTTCCTCGAGGAGTGCATCGACCAGGCCCGGCGCTTCGGCTACGTCGAGACCATGCTCAAGCGCCGCCGGCCCATCCTCGACATCGACGACCGCAACCCCCAGCGCCGCGCCCTGGCCGAGCGCGTCGCCATCAACAGCGTCGTCCAGGGCTCCGCGGCGGACCTCATCAAGGTCGCCATGGTCGACCTCCACCGGCGAATCCGATCGGCACACCCTGCCACTCTGCCCCTCCGCCACTCCGCCACTTCTCTTCGCATGCTCCTCCAGATTCACGACGAGCTCGTCTTCGAATCGCCCGCCGAAACCGCCGACGAGGCCCGACGCCTCATCGTGGACCGCATGGAGAACTGCATGCAGTTCCTCGTCCCGATCCGCGTGGACTCCCGCGCGGCGACCAACTGGTTCGAGGGCAAGTGACGAACCCCGACCGTAAGGGAGGGGCCTGACCCCACGGGCCAAGCCCACCTCTCGCTCACGCCGGCGGCACCGGTGGTGGCACCAGTGGCCACGCCACCCCGCATTCCGGACAGCGATCGGGACCGATCGTCACACCGCCAGTCCACTCTGCTGGTAGCGATCCAGGGCACCGCTCGAGGTCGTAGCCGCAATCCGGGCAGCACGCGTCGAGAATCGCGGGGCGGATCCGGCGCCAACGATGGCCGGCAATCCCCACGCCGATCAGCAGGACCAGCAGGATCGGAACCGCGCCGGCGGCAATCCAGGTCTGGCCGATGAGAAAGTAACCCGCGTAGGCCATCGCGGCGAGAACCACACCCTTCAGTGAGCGGACCAGCGCGGAATCGTCTCGACCAATCCGCAGCAGCTTCGGCCACCGCAGCCGGAACTCACCGGAGGAGGCCCAGAACTCGCGACGCCGGGCGATCTCGGCACCAGTAGATGCGAGGTCAGGCGTTGGTGTGCCCGCACCGTGGTCGTGGCGAACGGCCGACGCGCCCACGCGGACCAGCGCGGTCCTCCTCCTGGCGCGAGCCAACGCAGCCGCGGCGCTCCACCCCCGAAGATCCGGCGGTTGTGCGGGCCAGAAGACCCGCCGCCGGTCCCAACAGGATGGGTGCGGCTGGATGTCCACTGCCCGTCATGCTAACGGTCCACGCCGACCGCCGCCGCGCGGCTCCACACCCGCCTACTTCATCGCCCGCTTCTCGATGTCGTGGTTCCCGATCCACACCTTCTCCGCCCGCTCGATGTCGATCAGCTCCATCGTCACCTGGTAGTAGCTGATCAGGCGCTTGCCATCGTTGGTCCGCTCCTTCTGGTCCTTGATCGTCCCGACCAGCATGTAGTCGGCGTTGACCTCCTTGGCCACCGCCTTGACCGTCTCCGGGTCGTTGAACTTGGTGTCCAGGCGCTCGTCGCGCAGCTCCTCGCGCAGGTCGCGCTCGGCCTTGACCCTCACCCGCCCGCTGTTGAGCAGCTCGGCCTGGAGGGGATCGGTGAAGATCTCGCTGTTGATGTAGTCCTCGGTGTTGTTCCTCACGTTCCCCAGCACGATGAGCGGGCGCTGCCCCGGGTGCGCCCCCTCGTATTGCGGGATCCACGGACGCGACAGCACATCCGCCGTCAGGGCCCGCGCCACCTCGCGCGCATCGTCCTCGTCGAACCGGTAGTCGTAGTCCGTCACCGTCTGCGGGTCGCGCCGGTCGATGCGCCAGTTGCCGCCCTGGCACCCCGCCAGCCCCCCCACGACCCCCACGACCGCCGCCAGGCCCGCCGCCACGCTCATGTGCCCAACCATCGGTTTCTCCTTCTCCGGTCGCCCTCCGCGCGGGCGCCGGCGCTAGTTCCAGTAATACCCCAGCACCGTCGCCAGACCCTCCGGGCCCGGCACGGTCACGCTCGCCCACTCGGTCTGGTGCACCGTCGCGCCGCTCGCCGAACGGTACACCACCCGCGCCCGGTACGCCCCGGGCTCCAGGTCCATCAGCCCCACCCGCGCCTGCCCCGGAAGAAACGTCCAGCAGCGCAGGTCGGCCTTCTCCGTCCCCATCACCAGCGCCAGCCCCGCCAGCAGACCGGCCATCTGCACCCAGCCCTGGTCCTGGTCCGAGGACCGCCGGCGGGCCGCCACCGTCGCGGCCACCGCCAGCCCCGCCTTCACGCTCGAGCGCACGATCGTCCGGGCCCGGATCAGCGGGAGCATCCGCCGGTGGTTCTCCGCCGCCACCGCCCCCAGATCCTCCACCAGCGCCAGCTCCGCCGACACCCCGCCGGCCCCCGACGACGCATCGACCGTCTCCACCTCCACTCGCGCCGCGCCCACCTCGCTCACCGGCGACACCAGGCGCGGCAGCTCGAAGTACAGCGGCCACGTCCCGATCGGGATCGGCCCCACGCGCTCGGGCACCTTCGTCGGTCCGCGCCCCGAGAGCGCGATGACCAGCACGTCCGCCGTCTCCGAGTCGAGCGACCCGAGTCCCTCGAAGTCCTGCGCGTTCACGGGGCCCACCAGCCCGCGCTGAAGCTCCAGCGAGTCCGCCAGCCGGCGCGCCGCGACGCCCTGGAACTCGGAGTTCCCCTCCTTCATGAACGCCACCGCCGTCAGGTAGGTCCCCAGCGGCGACTCGATGAACCGCCCGGCATCGATCGTCGCGACGTACGCCCGCTCACCCGAGCCGGCGGGCATCTCGCGCGATCGCGCCCGCACCGCCGCCTCGTACCGGAGGTACCGGTCGCGCAGGACATCGGC
>CAYWOF010000357.1:0-4258 GCA_964459825.1 uncultured Phycisphaeraceae bacterium
GGAGCTCAGGCCCTGATCGTGGTGGATACGACCGGGCTGGGATCGATGTTGGTCGATGGCAAGGACGAGCCGCTGGCCCGTGCCCTCAGCCTCCTTCCCGCTCGGGTCCGGGAACTGCCGGCCGAAGCTCCCGACATGCCCCCTCAAGCCGCGGGGATGATCAACCTCGTCCTCGGCTCCCTGGCCCGGCCGATGCGGCTGGCCGTGGTCGCCAACCCGGACAACCCAGCCCGGGGTGCCTTTGGCTACGGCGCGGTGATCGCGATCCAGTCTCCAAATCAGGAGCACGCCGCGCAGCTGCACGGCATGATCAACAGCGCCCTCGCAGAGCACGGGAACCTCAAGTTCAACCTCAAGCCCAGCACCGCCTGGCCCGGGATGAACGACATCGAGCATCCCATCATGGTGGTCAGCTACGGCCCGCGCCAGAGCGGCGGTCAATGGTGGTACGAGACCATCGCCGGCTCGATGTACGACCCCGATGCCGCCTTCCAGGGCTGGGCGCCCGCCCCCGCGGGCTTCACACCCTATGTCCGTGCCCGGCTCGACCTGTCGGCCCTGACGCCGGCCCTCCAGATGGCCAAGAACCTGGCGGGCGCCCAGGATCCGGAGGCCGCCCAAAGGCTCGGCCAGTTGGAGCAGACGCCCTTGGTCGGTCCCAACGCCCCGAAGTTTGAGCTGCAGGTGGGGTACACGCAGACCGAGACCGTCGCCGTCGGGATCCTCTCCCGGGCCAAGGAGATCGCTTCCTCCTGGGGCCTCTCCAATCAGGCCGTGACCGCCGCGGAACTGGGGGCCATCCCCGCCGACGCGTTCTCCGCCGGGATCTCCCGGTTTGACTTCGGCTGGCTGACCGGCCTGATGGACAAGGCCGCGGAGTTCGGCGCGCCGGTCCAGGAGGGGCTCGAGCAGTTCAGGGTGCAGACGGGGGTCGATCTCCGCTCCGACATCCTGGAGACGCTGGGCGGCACCCTCATCCACTACACCTCCGACGCGACCGGTGGCGGCGGGCTCACCTCCCTCGTCAGCCTCATGTCGTTCAAGGACCGCGAGCGCTTCGCCCAGGCCAACGCCAAGCTGATCGGCTATGCCAACGGCATGGCGCAGCGCATGCCCAAGGGCGGCTACGTGCGGGTTTCGACGTGGAACCACGGCGGGCAGGACCTGGTGAGCCTCCGCTTCCCCGGCCTGCCGGTCCCCTTCGAGGTCACCTGGGCGCTCACGGACCACTGGCTCGTCGCCGGCTTGACCCCGCAGGCGGTGGTGGCCGCGGCCCGACAGGCGACGGGGAAGGGTGACGCGGGGCTGGGGACCCACCCCGGGTTCGCGGCGGTCATGCCCAAGGGCAAGGAGATCGTGACGCTCAAGTTCACGGACACCGCGCGTGCGATGCGCGGCGGATACCCGGTGGTGGCGATGCTCGGTTCGGCCGTCGCGAACCTGGTGCGCTCGCCCGTCGACGTGGACCGCGAGCCCGGCATGATCGTGCCGCCCTTCAACGACCTCCGCACCGGCGCGAGGACGCAGGTCGAGTACTCGTACTGGCGCGGCGACGACCTGGTCTGGGAGTCGCACGGGGACCGCTCGATGCTGGTGAACCTCTCTGCACAGCTCGGCTCCATGATGCAGTGGGCGCCGCTGCTGGCGCTCCCCGCCATCGGGGCTGCGCAGCAGGGGCGGCTGGGCTGGGCCGATGCACCGGAGGGGCTTGTCTACGCCGCGGCCGTCGAGTGGCTCCCCCTGCCCGACGCCTTCACCCGAGACCTGCGCGATGCCCTGCTCGTGCAGGCCATTGGCGGCATGGGTCTGGACGGCGCGGCGAAGTGACGCGACCTTGAGGGACGATTTGCGCCGGCGGACCGGCCGCCGGCGCCCTTTGCGTGCCCGCGTTCAGGTCTTCAGGGCCTGCACGACCTCGTGGACGGTCGTGATCCCCGCCCGCACCTTGGCGAAACCGTCGTCCTTCATGAGGGACAGGTCGCCGTCCTTCAGGGCGGCGATCGCGATCGCGGGCGCGCTCTTGCGCTCCATCACGGCCTCCCGGATCGTCTCGCTGAACCGCAGCAGCTCGTAGATCCCGATCCGGCCCCGGTACCCCGTGTTCCGGCAGGCGCGGCAACCTTGGCCCTTGACGAGCGTTCCCCCCGCGGGCAGGTCCAGCCCCGAGGGGAGTTCGGACCGCTCGGGGTGATACGGGGTCGTGCACTCGGGGCACACCCGCCGGACGAGCCGCTGCGCCAGCACACCCTCGACCGACGAGGAGACGAGGTACGGCTCGACGCCCATGTCCAGCAGGCGGGTGGTCGCCGATGGGGCGTCGTTGGTGTGGAGCGTCGAAAAGACTAGGTGGCCGGTGAGGGAGGCCTGAACCGCCGTCTCGGCGGTCTCGCCGTCACGGATCTCGCCGATCATGATCACGTCGGGGTCGTGGCGGAGGATCGACCGCAGGCCGGCGGAGAAGTCGAGCCCGACCTTGGGGTTCACCTGGATCTGGTTCACACCCTGGAGGTGATACTCGACGGGGTCCTCGACCGTGATGACCTTCGTCTCGCCGTTGACGATGCGGTTCAGCGAGGCGTAGAGGGTGGTGCTCTTGCCCGAGCCGGTGGGGCCGGTGACCAGCAGGATGCCGTGGGGCCTGGCGATCAGCCCGTCCCAGGGTTTGAGCACGTGGGCGGGCATCCCCAGTTCGTCCAGGCCCAGGAGGATCGCCGACTTGCTGAGGATGCGGAGGACCACGCCCTCCCCGTAGAGCATGGGGATCACGCTCATGCGGAGGTCGAATTCCTGGACCCCCCGGTCGGCGGAGCGATGCCGGAACGTGATCCGGCCGTCCTGCGGCTTGCGCTTCTCGGCGATGTCCAGGTTCGCCATGATCTTCAGGCGGCTGATGATCGCGGCCCCGAAGCGGCTGATCGTCTGGGGCACGTTGGCCCGTTGGAGCGTCCCGTCGATGCGGTAGCGGACCACCAGCTCACGCTCGTAGGGCTCGATGTGGACGTCCGTGGCCCGCTCGCCGATGGCCTCCACGAGCACGTCGTTGACCAGCCGGATCACCGACGCCTGCTGCGCCTGCTCCAGCTCGTCCCCGGCGGCCTCGGCGGGCGCCGCCCGGTCGTGCGGGGCCAGCCCCGCGTACATCTCGTCGAGGGTGTCGCCGCCGACGCCGTAGTGCGCCCGGATGAAGCGCTGCAGCTCGTCCTCGTCGGCGAGCACCAGCTCGATGGTGCACCCGGTGAGGAGCTTGAGCTCGTCGAGCACGGAGAGTTCGAACGGGTCGCTTGTGGCCACCGTCAGCACGTCGTTCGTTCGCCCGATGGGCACGCACGATTGCTTGAAGACCAGCTTTGCCGGCAGCGACTGCAGCACCTTGGCCTCGACCTCGATCGATCCCAGGTCGACCACCGGCATGTGGAACTGGTTCCCGATGGCGTCGAGCACCTGCGCCCGGCTGACCACGCCCAGCCGCACGAGCGCGCGGTCCAGACGCTCCCCGCTCGCCCGTTGCTCGGCCAGGGCCTCTTCCAATTGGGCCTTGCTGATGAGGCCCCTCTCGAGGAGGACGGTTCCAATGCCCATCTCAACCCATTCTATCGGGAACTTGGCCCGGGGCGGCAACAAAGTTCCCGGTTGCGAGTTTCGAGTGCCCCCGTCCGGGAATCTCCCCGCGCCGGTCGCCGCCGCCGGAGGGTTATGCCGGGAAGACCGCGCTGGTCCGATCGGTCTCCCAGACCGTGACAGAGCGCAGCGACACGCCCGCCTCGGCCAGCGGCGCCGAGAGCAGCCCGTAGAACACGCGGGCGATGTTCTCGACGGTGGGGTTCACCCCGGTCCGCGGCGAGAACTCGGTCGTGTCCTCGTTGAGATGCGTGTGGTCGAACCGCCGGATGATGACCTCGTCGGTGATGCGCTCGAGGTCGCCCACCGCGAACGCCGAGTCTCTCGGGACCGCCACGCACGGCTCGACCCGGTAGTTGTGCCCGTGGCCCGCGGCGTTGTTGCACTTGCCAAAGCGGGCGCGGTTCTCCGCGTCGCTCAGGGAGGGAACGTGGAGGCGGTGCGAGGCCGCGAAGTCGAAGCGCTGCCGGAGGAGCACCGTATCGGGGAGGCTCATGTCGATCTCCAGGCTGTAGGTGGGTGTCAGCGACCACCGGAGGGCGGCGAGCGCCACCGGCAGGTCCGCGCCCAGCGCCCCCGCGGCGGACCGGAGGGCATCCTCGGGGCGGCCCCCGCCCGCGTAGGCCGCGGCGATCGGCGC
>CAYWOF010000358.1:0-4254 GCA_964459825.1 uncultured Phycisphaeraceae bacterium
GAGGAACTCGATGGACTGAGCCGCGCGTTCGCCGATCGATATGTCGGTCTTCTTTACTCCGCGTGCGAAGCCCTGAAGAAGGACAACCCTGATCCGGTGCAGCGACGTGAGGCGCAGCTGCTGCTGCTGGACGGTGCGACCAATGTGTATGACATCGCCAGCAATGCCGACTCGTTCACGCGAGTGCTCGACCTTGTCGGGATCACGCGGCGGATGAGCAATGGCTGGGTGGACGTGGGCCGGGCGGGCCAGGTCTGGGGGGATCGCGGTGCGCCGCGGGGGGAGGCGCGGGGTCCTTCGAAGCGAGAGACCCGGTCCTTGGTGAGGACTGCCTGTACGCCAACGCGAAGGTACCCCTGGGAGGATGGATCGTTGTGGCCCGCCGCCCGAGGTCCGAGGTGCTCCGCGAGGCCCAGGCCGCGGTCCTCCGGAACGTGCTGCTGGGAGGCGCGGCGATCGTGCTGGTCGGGGGCCTGCTGCTGGTCGTGACCCGGCGGGTCTCCGGGCGCGTCCGGCGCGCGGCCGCGGCGGCCGACCGCATCGCCCGGGGCGACCTGACCGAGCCGATCGCGGAATCGACGGTCGCCGACGAGACGGGCGCCCTGATGCGATCGATGCGGGCGATGGACGGCAACCTCAACGGCCTCGTCGGCAACGTCAAGCAGGCCGGCATCCGCCTCAACTCCACGGCGACGGAGATCGCCGCCACCAGCAAGCAGCAGGAGGCCTCGACGGCGACGTTCGGCGCCGCGTCGAACCAGATCGCCGCCGCGGTCAAGGAGATCTCCACGACGGGCCAGGACCTGGTCCGGACGATGGAGTCGGTGAACCGCATCGCCGAGGAGACCGCCCAGCTCGCCGCGGCGGGGCGCACGGGCCTGCAGGGGATGGAGTCCGTGATCCACGACCTCGACGCGGGCACTCGCTCGATCGGCGACAAGCTCGGGGCCATCAACGAGCGGTCGCAGAAGATCACGACCATCATCACCACGATCGCCAAGGTCGCCGATCAGACCAACATCCTGTCGATCAACGCCGCGATCGAGGCGGAGAAGGCCGGCGAGTTCGGCGCGGGGTTCCTCGTCATCGCCCGCGAGATCCGGCGCCTGGCGGACCAGACCGCCTCCGCCACGCTCGACATCGAGCAGATGGTGCAGCAGATGCAGAGCGCCGTCTCCTCCGGCGTGATGGAGATGGACCGTTTCTCCGACCAGGTCCGGCGCGGGGTGCGCGACGTGGCGACCGTCGGCTCGCAGCTGGCCGAGATCATCAACCGGGTCAACAGCAGCACCGAGAGCTTCAAGCAGGTCAACGAGTCGATGCAGGCGCAGTCGGAGGGCGCGCACCAGATCTCCGACGCCATGACGTCCCTCGTCGGCAACGCCCGGCAGACCGCGCAGTCGGCGCAGGAGTTCGGGCGGGCCGCCAGCGACCTGCAGGCCGCGATCGCCACGCTCCGCGAGGCGGTTGCGCAGTTCAAACTCAGGGACTGAACATGGCCACGCTCGCGCTCATCTGGCGTGCCGCGGGGTTGCTGCTGGCGACCGAGGCGAGGTCCGTTGTGGAGGTCCTCCCGCCGGTCGCATGCCGGCCCATGCCCGGGGCGCCCGATTGGGTCCGCGGTCTGTTCGTCCACCGGGGCGACCTGGTCCCCATGATCGACGCCGAGCGGCTCCTGACGGGGCTGACCGCGCGCGGCGGCGCGTCGGCCCCCGACCGCATGCTGAACCGTGTCCTGGCGCTCCGCCTGGCGGGGGCGGACGACCGCCCGGCGTGGCGGGTCGGGCTCTGGGTCGAGTGCGTGCTCGAGCTCGAGCGGATCGACTTCGCGGGCGCTGGCACGCACCCGGGCTTCTCGACCTCCGCGGCCCGGGCCCTGGGCCCGGTCGCTCAAACCCGGTTCGGCTTTGTCCAGCTTGTGATGCCGGATGAGCTCCTCACACCCGAGCAGGCGGGCGTCCTGACGCGCCGGATCAGCGAGGCGGCCGCATGACCTCCGCCACGGTGCGTCAGTGGCTCGTGGAGAACACGCCCCTGGAGCCGACGCTCCTGGAGGGGCCCGGATTCGCCGCGCTGGTGGGCGAGCGCGTCGCGGCTGTTGCGCGGGGCGACGAGTCGGCGTACGTCGAAGCACTGCGGCGCTCGCCCGAAGAGGTGGACCGCCTGACCGCCGATATCGCTGTGCCCGAGACGTGGCTGTTCCGCTACCCCCGGTCGTTCGAGTTGCTGGTGGATTGGCTGCGCCGGCGGACCGCGTCGGGCGCCGGGTCGCTGCGGATGTGCAGCATCGGCTGCGCCACGGGGCAGGAACCCTGCTGCATGGCGATGGCGGCCGTGCACGCCGGGTGGGCGCGGGAGCAGGTTGCGGTGGATGCCCTCGACCGCAACGCCGAGGCGCTCCGCGCCGGGGCGGAGGGCAGGTATGGCCCCGCCTCGATCCGCGGCGAGATCCCCGCGTGGGCGGCGCCGTTTCTCGAGCGCGAAGGGGAGACGATCTGCATCGACGCCGGCATCCGGCGGATGGTCCGGTTCCTGCGGACCGACGTGCTGGCCTCGGGCCTCGAAGCGCTCGGCCCCTACGACGTGATCTTCTGCCGGAACGTGATGATCTATCTCAACGCCGGCGCCCGGGCGAGGATGCTCCGGTCGGTCCGCGATTCACTGGTCATCGGGGGCTTGCTGTTCGTCGGCCACGCCGAGCAGTTCATCCGGGGCGAATCGGCCTTGCGCCCGCTCGCCCCGCCCCACACCTTCGCGATGGAGCGCGTGCAACGCCAGCCGCCGGTGGAGCCGGCCGCCGCGCCGGTCCTGGCCGTGGAGAGCCGCCCCCGGCGGATCGCTCGCCCGCCCCCCAGCGGGCCCGCCCGTGCCCCTCGGCCCGCGGAACCGGACCCTGAGGTGACGCTCGACAGCGCCCGCGAACTCGCGGACGCCGGACGAACGGCCGAGAGCGAGACGATGATCCGCTCGATCGTCGCCCGGCGCGGCCCCTCCGCGCCGGCGCTGGAACTCCTGGGCATGATCCGGATCGCCGCCAACGACACCGCCGGCGCCCGGCGGCTCTTCGAGCAGGCCGTGTACCTCGAGCCGACTCGGGCGGCGTCCCTCCTGCAACTGGCCCTGATCAGCGAGCGGGCCGGCGATCCCAGGCGGGCCTCGGTGCTCTGGGACCGGGCGCGGAGAGCCTCCGCCGGAAGGGAGCAGCCACCATGACCAGCGAGCCTCCCGCCCCGGTTCATGAACCGACGCTCGACCGCGCGATCCACCGCCTGCTCGATCGGCCGCTCGAACCAGCCGACCTCGAGGCCGGCGCCGAACGGGCGGCCCGCCCGGCCGATGCGCGCGAGCGCCAGACGCTCGGCCTGCTGCTCTTCCGCCTGAACGAGGAGACGCTCGCCGTCCCGGCGGCGCTGCTCCGGCGCGTCACCCCCTGGGCCCGCCCCACACCCATCCCCCACCGCGCCACGAGCGTCCTGCGGGGCGTGTGCAACATACGGGGCGAACTCGTGCTCTGCGCCGACCTGCGTCGGGTCCTGGGGCTGGCCGAGCGTGCCCCCGCGGACGGGGCCGGCGACGCGGCAGCCGACCTGCGCCGCATGGTGGTCATCGGGCCCGCCGACGCGCCGTGGGTGTTCGAGGTCGATGCGCTCGTCGGCTTCGAGCGGATCGCGGCCGCGGCCATCCGCCCGCCGCCGGTCACCGTCGAGCTGGCGCTCGGCGCCTTCACGACCGGGATCACGGGCGTCCGCGGCGCACGGGTCACGGTGCTCGACGGCGATCACGTCCTCTCCGGGTTCAAGGCGGGCCTGGCATGAGCGAGGCGTCTCCATTCGGCGGGGCGTCGCTGCTCGACCTGTTCAAGCTCGAGGCCGAGTCGCACGGCGCAGCGCTCAGCGACGGGCTGCTGGCGTGGGAGCGTTCGCCGACCGACCGGGGCCTGATCGAGCCGCTGATGCGGGCCGCGCACTCGATCAAGGGCGCCGCCCGCATCGTGGGCCTCGACCTCATCGTCCCCCTCGCCCACGCGATGGAAGACTGCTTCCTCGCGGCCCGAGACGGGCGCGAGCCGCTGACCCCGGCGCGCGTGGACCAGTTGCTCAAGTGCATCGACGTGATCGCCGAGGTCCGGGGCGTCGCCGAAGCCGACCTGCCCCGCTGGGTCGCCGATCGGGCGGGCCTGGTCGGCGAGCTCGTGGCCCGGCTGCGGGCGCCCCCCCCGGCCGCTCCGCCGCCGGCGGTGCCCGGGCCGGCGCC
>CAYWOF010000359.1:0-4240 GCA_964459825.1 uncultured Phycisphaeraceae bacterium
TGCCGGGCGGGTCGGAGGGCCGGGCCGACCGGGGCGCCGGAGGAAACCTGTCCCGACTGAGCTTCTCGGTCGAGGGCGCCGACTTCGACCCGGACCTGACCCCTGACGGGACGCGCCTGGTCTTCGCGAGCACGCAGCACAGCCCCACACCGGACATCTACATCAAGGCGATCGAGAGCCGCGCGGTGACCCAGCTGACGTCGGACCCGGCCGAGGACGTGATGCCGCGCGTGAGCCCGGACGGGCTGCGGGTGGCGTTCGCCTCGAACCGGTCGGGCAACTGGGACATCTACGTGATGCCGATCGAGGGCGGCAAGCCCATCCAGGTGACGAGCACGCCGGCGGACGAGCTCCACCCATCGTGGTCGCCGGACGGGCGGAGCCTTGTGTTCTGCGGCCTCGGCGCGGTGAGCGGGCGCTGGGAGCTCTGGGTGACGGACGTGAACAACTCGGGCGTGGCGAGGTACATCGGGGACGGGCTCTTCCCGGCGTGGTGCCCGGCCGGCGGCACGGGGGAGAGCGGGGGCGACCGGATCGCGTACCAGAAGAGCCGCGATCGGGGGGACCGCGCGTTCTCGATCTGGACGCTCGACTACCGGGACGGGGAGGCGACGAACCTGACGGAGGTGGCCTCGAGCCCGGCGGCGGCGTGCATCGGTCCGTGTTGGTCGCCGGACGGCCGGTGGCTGGCGTACGCGACGGTGCCGAGCGGCGCGGCGCCCGAGGCGGAGTCGAGCGCCGATCCGACGCCGGCGGGCGCCGACCTGTGGATGACGGACCTTTCGGGAAGGAACCGCGTCCGGCTCAGCGTGGGACCCGGGCTGAACCTGCAACCGGTCTGGACGATCGGAGACCGGCTGGTCTTCGTCTCCGACCGTGCGGGGACCGAGAACATCTGGTCGATGGACATGAGCGGGGCGGTGCGTCTGGCCACGGGGCCGGGTGCTCCGGCCCGCAGCGCGACGGCTCCCGCGGAACCAACGGCCGAGGCGGGCGCGGACGGGGGGGTCGCCACCGCCGAGCCCGAGGACGGTCCGGGCGGGGGTCGGTGATCGATCGAAGGGTTGGGATCGCCCCGAGGTGGAAGCCCCGGGAACTGGAAACGGCAGGACGCCATGACAATCGCACAGACCATGCTCGAATGGATGCGGGCCGCGCGCGGGGGGCGGGTCGGCCTGTGGGCGGCGGGGGCGGCCCTGGCGGGCGCGCTCGGGTGCGCCGGCGACCGGGAGCCCAGGCTGGTCGCTCCGGCGAATCTCGTCGCGCCGTACGACACGACGCGCGGCGAGGTGCTCTGGGCCGTGGCTCCGCTGCGCAACGAGACGGGGACGACGATCGCGGAGCCGTACGGGCTGAGCGACAAGGTGGTCGCGGCCGCGGCTCAGGTGGCGGGCGTGCGGACGCTTCCTCTGAACCGCACGATCGCCGCGATGCGGGCGCTGGGCCTGACGCACCTGGCGTCGCCGGACGATGTGCGGGCGCTGGCCGCGGAGCTGGGAGTGGACGGGCTCATCGTCGGGAGTATCACGGCGTTCGACCCGTACAACCCGCCGACGCTGGGGCTGGCCCTGGCGCTGTACGCCCGGCCGGGCGCGCTGGAGACGCTGGGAACGACGGCGGTGGACCCGAGGGCGCTGGCCCGGCGGCCGACGGACGGGGGGGCGCACCCGGGGAGTTCGTTCGCGGGAGCGCCGCTCTCGACCGGGGTGGTGCACCTCGACGGGAAGAACCACCAGGTCCAGATGGACGTGCGGCGCTACGCGGAGGGACGGCACGATCCGCGGTCGGCGCTGGCGTGGCGAAGGTACCTGGCGAGCATGGATCTGTTCAGCGAGTTCGCGGCGTGGGAGGCCGTGGACCGACTCCTCGAGCGGGAGTGGGTCCGGCTGGCCGGCGCGGCGCCTCGCGAGGGTGGGAACTAGGCCCCGCCCGCTCCGTCGGCTCCCTGGGGGACGCCGCCGAGCGCGGCGGGCGACGGAGCGTGCGATGGACGGTGGTGCGAGCAACCTGGAAGGAGCCAGCCCGGAGACGGCGGCGCGCGGGCGCGCGACGGCGCGGGTGACGCTGGTCCGAGGCCGGCACCGGTGGACGTTCGAGTGCGGTCCTTCGGACGGCGCCGCGCTGCGGCGCCGCATGGCGGACCTGGTGTCCGACCCGGGGTGCCCGCTGGACCGGTTCGACGCGGCGGTGGCCGCGCACCAGCTGTGGGGGTTCGGGGGCGCGGGCGCGACGGGGCCCGCGGAGGATTCGACGGTGGACGCCGACCCAGGGACGGGCGGCGAGGAGTGTTTGTCATGAGCACGCTCTCAATCACGGCCGCGTTCGGCAGCTACCTCATGGACGAGCGGCACTTCAGCCCGTACACGGCGCGCTGCTACGGGGCGGACCTGCGCCAGTACGTCGAGTACCTCTCGGGCGAGCACGGCATCGAGCCCGACGAGGCGCGCGAGGCCGAGGCCTACCGGCGTCGGACGGACGGCCCGCGCGGGGGCGCCGGGGTGGCGGGCACGATCTCGCCCACGACGCTCACCGGCCTGATCTGCGAGGCGACACCGGACACGATCCGGGGGTTCCTCGAGCACCTGGGCGAGCAGCACTACTCGGCGGCGACGATGGCGCGGAAGATCGCGACGCTGCGCTCGTTCTACAAGTGGGCCGAGCGCCGGGGCGTGGCGGCCACGAACCCGATGACGCTGATCCGTACGCCGCGCCAGAGCAAGCGGCTCCCGAAGGCGATCACGATCGAGCAGGTGGAGAAGCTGCTCTCGGCGCCGGACGAGCACGACGTGCTGGGCCAGCGTGACCGGGCGATGCTCGAGACGCTCTACTCGACGGGGATCCGCGTGAGCGAGCTGGTGGGGCTGGAGATCGGGGACATCGAGCTGGAGAGCGAGGCGCTCAAGGTGCGCGGGAAGGGCAAGAAGGACCGCATCGTGCCGCTGGGGTCGCACGCGCTGGGGGCCATCCGGCGGTACCTGGAGATGGTGCGGGCCGACGGCCGGTTCGTCGGGGCCTGGGCCGAGGGCCGGAGCAGCCGTCCCCTGTTCGTCAACAAGCACGGCGGGCGCTTGAGCTCGCGCTCGGTGCGCCGCAAGCTGGACAAGTACCTGCGCCAGGTGGGGCTGGACCCGGCGATCAGCCCGCACACCCTGCGCCACAGCTTCGCCACGCACCTCCTGGACAACGGCGCCGATCTGCGCAGCGTGCAGGAGCTGCTGGGCCACCAGTCGCTGAGCACGACGCAGATCTACACGCACCTGACGACGCAGCGCCTGCAGAACGCCTACAACCAGGCCCACCCGCGGGCCGAGGCGGGCTGAGCCCGCGCCCTCGGGGCGCCACGATCCTCACCGGGCGGCCAGCAGCGCCGAGAGCTCCTGGGCGAGCACGGCGGACTCACCCGCGCGCCCATCGAGGCGGAGGACGCCGGCGAGAGCGCGGTCCGGCCGGACGACCACGAGGATCGCGTCGGCGTCGCGGGCGAACCGGTCGATCGTGGCCGGGCCGGTGGAGGCCCAGAGCAGGTCATCGGCGCCGATGGGCGCGACGCCGCCGGGAACGGAGCCCCGCCAGGAGGCGCGCAGCGCCTGGAAGGTCTCGCGCGAGAAATCCCCCAGTTCGATGAGCAGGGCCGCGCGGCTGGTCGGCTCGGCGCGCGGACGCTCGCCCTCGGGCGGACGTGCCATCGCGCGGATGGCCTCGCGTCCGGCGCGGGCATCGGCGGCGATCGCGGCCGCCCGATCCGGGTCGGCGCTGGATCGGAAGACCAGGAGCGTCACGGGGCGCGAGGCGGGGCCGGCGGCGCGCAGCTCATCGGCGAGCGACCAGACCGCCAGATCGGGGCCGAGGAAGCTCATGTCGGGCACCGGCTGGCCCACGGCGAGCTCGGCGACGCGGCGCGTGCGGAGGTCCGCCAGCGAGGGCACCCGCTCGCGCCCGGCCTCGGCGATGGCCCATCGCTCCGGATCGCCGGGATCGAGGGGCGCGACGTCCAGCTCGAGCGTGGAGGGCCCCTGCGCGGAGGCGATCTCCGCGCGCAGGGCGCGCAATCGCCCGCCGGCGTCGAGCGTCAGGGTGACCGAGCAGCCGTCCCCGGCGCCGTGGAGGGTGGCGGTGGGAGGTTCTCGCTCGGGATGAAGCTGCGCCGAGACCCAGCGAACCGCCGTCGTGTAGGGGGTGGGCGCCGCCAACTCGGGGTCGGCCCCCGGCCCATCGCCCGAGAGCGCGAGCTGCGGCAAGG
>CAYWOF010000360.1:0-1171 GCA_964459825.1 uncultured Phycisphaeraceae bacterium
TGGTCGCCAGCAGGCCCGTCCCGCCCGGGGCGATCATGCCGATGTCGCGATCGCCCACCCGGGCCAGCGCGATCATGTCGTCCAGGGGTGCGATGACGAACAGCACGTCGCCGCGCTTGACCGACGCCCCGATCTTGTCGCGCATGTCGCCCTGCAGGATCGTGCCGGCGATGGGGGCGGTCACGCGCGCCTGGCGGACCTGGAACTCGATGAGGGCCAGGCGCGCCCGCGCCTGGGCCGCGCGCGCCTCGGCCTGCTGCATCTGCGCCAGGCTGCCGGCCCGCTGGTCGGACCGGGCCGCGTCCGCGGCCTTCTCGGCCTCGACCACCTCGAGGCGCGCCTGGTCGGCCTGGAGCGCCAGCTCCTCGGTCGCGAGCTCGAGGATGAGCTGCCCCGCCTCGACCGCGGCCCCGGGCTCCACCCCCGCCGGCAGGCGCGCCACCAGGCCGTCGTAGGGCATGGACACGATCCGGCGCGTGGTGGCCTGCAGGGCCATGGGCGCCTCGACGCGGTAGGGAATCCGCACGAACGTCACGACCAGCGCGCCGGCCAGCAGCAGGAGCCCGGCGAGCTTCCACGCCGTGTGCTTGGGCCCGACGACCCAGGCCGCCGCGCGCCGCGTGGAGGTCCACGCGCGCACGGGCAGCGCCCGGTCGTCGCTGCGCTTGAGCCGGAGCACGGGGGCCACGAGGTCGAGCGTGGCCTGGAGCTGCTCGACCCCGGCGACGTCCACGTGGGCCTCGCCGGTCGACTCGATGGTCACCACGCCCACCACGGCGTCGTCGCAGCGCAGCGGGAGCGACGCGACCCGCAGCTTGGCGTCCGAGGCCGCCAGCTCCTTGTGGGCGTGCGTGATCGCCTGGGAGAGGAGCACGTCGGCGCCCTCGCCGCGCTCCGGCGGCGGGGGGAAGAGGATGGGCTGCTCCTGGTCGAGGCACTCGTCCATCGCGTGCTCGACGCGCCGGACCATCGCCAGACGCCGGTCGATGTACTCGGTGTCGGACAGGGCCACCACGCGGACCGCGCCCGTCCCCGCGGCGCCGCGCACCCAGCCGAGGGCGACCCGATCGACGCGGAGCGTGCGCGCCAGGTCGTTGACGAACTGGAGCGTGGCGCCCTTGAAGCCCGGCGCGTGGTTTTGGCGAAATCTGTGGAAGAGATCTATGCAAAA
>CAYWOF010000360.1:1181-4230 GCA_964459825.1 uncultured Phycisphaeraceae bacterium
CTCGGTGTCGGACAGGGCCACCACGCGGACCGCGCCCGTCCCCGCGGCGCCGCGTGCCCCTCCACGTAGCCGAGCAGGACCTCGACCATCGCCAGCGTGGACTGCAGGGCCTGGCGCGAGCGGGGCTCGGTCTGGAGCGTGATCACGGCGCGGGCGGCCACGCCGGGCGCGTCCTCGCCCGCCGGCCCGCTCCCCGGCCCCGGCAGCGCGCGCACGTCCCCCTGGCCCTCGCCCTACTCGTAGTACCCCTCCTGCTTGTCGAGGCCGAAGACACGGGTCTGGCCCGACTCGGCGGCCGCCCGCGCCGCCGTCCGCACGTCCGGCGCCATCTCCGGGGGCTGGCCGCCCGCGGCGGGAACCGGCCAGACGAACACCGCCCGCGCCTCGGCCACGCGGGCCTCCCCGCCCGTCTCGGCCGCGACGGGCTCGACCAGGAAGAGCGCGGCCTGGCGTGCCCCGCTCACCTGCCCGAGCGCGGAGACGAGGCGGACGAGGAACGCGCGGTCGTCGGGCGCGGGCGCGTTGAGCTCCGCCACGACACGCTGCCACCCCGGGGCCTTCAGGCTCGACAGGTCAACCACGAGTCACTCTCCATCGCCGGCCCGGTTCGCGCGCGCCGCCGGGCCCGCCGCCAGGCGCCCGCGCCACTCGCCCTCGGGCTCGGTCAGGCGCACCCAGGCCGTCAGGCCCGCCGGCAGATCGGTCGGGTTGGGGACCTCCACGCGCACCCGCCGGGTTCCGCTGCTGGGGTCGACCTCGGCGGCCAGCTCCACGACCTTCCCGGCAAAGACCCGGGGGTCGCCCGGCAGGTCCATGAGCACCCAGGCCGGGTCGCCGTTCTTGAGCGCGAGCGTGAGCGTCAGGGCCGCGGGCACCGGGGCGTCGATCCACAGGGGGTTGGTGTTCACGATGCGCAGGACCGGGTCGCCCTCGCGCTTCACCTCGCCCACGTCGGCCGCCACGATGTCGATGCGCCCGTCGAAGGGCGCCCGGAGCGTGTAGCGGTCGAGCGTGGCCTGGCGCAGGCGGAGCTGGATGGCCGCCTGGTCGCGGTTGAGTCGCGCGATGTCGAGCTCCACGTTGGCGCGCTGCAGCGCGGTGCGCGCCCGGTCACGCTCGATCTTGGAGCCCGTCTCCTGCGTGGCATAGGCGTCGTGCTCGACCTGCGCCTGGGCCACCAGCGCCTCGTTGAGCTTCACCTCCAGGTCGCTGTCGGCCACGAGCTTCTGCAGGTCGCGCTGCGCGAGCACCTCGTCGTCGCGGGCGCGCACCAGGACGTCGCCCAGCCGCACCGTGGTGCCGCCCCGCGCGAGCACGTCCGTCAGCTCCGCGGGGAAGGCGAAGCCCATCGTGGCGTCGCGGCTGGGGCGCGTGACGTGCTTGACGCCGCCGAACGAGGCGGCCAGCTCGCGCGCGCCGGGCGCCGGGGGCTCGGCCTGGCGCGGCGCCGCCGGCCCCAGCCCGATTCCCGCGATGGCGAGCACCCCCACGCCCCGAGTGAGTCGGTTCATCGGCCAAGTATACGAGCGCCGCGCCCCCGTTTGTTCCCTGGGAGGGCCGGCGTGCGGGCTCTGGAAGGGGGCCGGACCCGCCCCCGGGCGCGCCGCTATGGTTGCCCTCACCCGGGTCGAATCCGGGTGCGGAGAGAACGAATGAGCCAGACGCGCACCGCCCTTTCCCCGCTCGCGCCCGCCTCGCCCGTGGTGGTCTCGACGGCCCCCGCGCTCGCGCTGCGCGGCGGGGCGCCCGTCTCCGCCACCCCCGTCCCCTTCATGTCCACGGCACTCACCGAGGCGGACATCGACGCCGCGGTGGCCGTCCTGCGCTCGGGGATGCTCCGGCAGGCGGGCAGGTGCGCCGAGCTGGAGCGCCGGTTCGGGGCGATGAGCGGGGCGCGCCACGCCCTCACGTGCGCCAACGGGACGTGCGCCCTCCAGCTCGCCTACGAGCCGCTGCTCGAGCCGGGCACGGACGTGCTCGTCCCCGCGTGGGGGTTCATCGCCACGGCCGCGATGGTCGTCGCCCGCGGGTGCCGGCCCGTCTTCTGCGATGTGCTCCCCGACACGTTCCAGATCGACCCGGCGGACGCCCAGCGGCGCGTCACGCCGCGCACCAGCGGCATCGTCGCGACGCACCTGTACGGGTGCCCGGTGGACATCGACGCCGTGCAGGCGATGGCGGCGCGCCACGGCCTGCGCGTGATCTACGACGCGGCCCAGGCCCACCTCGCGACCTACCGGGGGCGCGGCATCGGGGCCTTCGGCGACGCGGTGACCTACTCGTTCTACGCGACCAAGAACCTGGCCACCGGCGAGGGCGGGATGGTCACCTGCAACGACGACGGCCTGGCCCGGACGCTCGGCCTGCTCCGCTCGCACGGCGAGACCGACAAGTACGTCCACGAGCGCGTGGGGTACAACTACCGGATGAACGACATCACCGCGGCGATCGGCTGCTCGCGCCTGGACCGCCTCGAGGCCCAGACCGCCCGCCGGCGCGAGATCGCCCGGCGCTACGACGAGATGCTGGGGTCAATCCCCGGGCTGCTCGCGCCCGTGACCACGGCGGGGGCCGAGGCGGTGTACCACCTGTACACCGCCCGCCTCGAGCCCGAGGCGTTCCGGTGCACGCGCGACGAGTTCTGCGCCGCGCTCAAGGCCGAGGGGGTGCCCACGGCGGTGCACTACCCGCGCCCCCTGAGCCGCCAGCCTGCCTTCGCCCCATACGTGCGCTACCACCCGCCCGTGGCCGAGGCGCTCTCCTCGCGCGTCTTCTGCCTGCCCATGCACCACGACCTGACCGAGGCCCACCTGCGGGTCGTCGAGGAGGCGCTCGCCAAGGTGGCCGAGGCGTACCGGGTGTAACCGGTCCTCAGCGCTCGGCGGGAGCGCCGGCCACCAGCACGCGGGTCGATCGGGCCGCCCGCAGCGTCAAACCGTCGCAGGCCGCGCCGACGAGAAGCGTCGTCCCCCGGGGGGCCCGGGCCCTGGCCCGCCCGTGCCGGGCGGTCGCATCCCCGAGGATCATGATCACTCGCGGGGCCGGTTCC
>CAYWOF010000361.1:0-4229 GCA_964459825.1 uncultured Phycisphaeraceae bacterium
CTCGACGATGGCGGCCCACGGCGGGCGCGTCTCCTTGACGCGCAGGTCGCCGGAGCCCTCCTGCCCGGCCGTCAGGCGCTTGCCGTCGTCGAACCAGGCGGTGTCGAGCACCATGGCGATGAGCTTCGGGCCGCCGTACGTCACGGGAGGGGGCGGGGGCTTGGGCTCTTCCGGGGGCGGGTCCGTCCGCGGCGGGGGCGGGGGCGGAGGCGGGGGCCCGGGGATGAAGAAGAGCGAGCGGCCGTTGAACTGCTCGGCCGCGCTCGCCACGTCCTTCCCGTGCTGCTCCGCCTGCGCCGCGCCGACCGCGTCCACGTGGAGCACGCGAGCGGCGGGCGCGGTCAGCGCCCGGGCGATCCCGAGCGTGAGCGTGCCGATGGTGGCGACGGTGGTCGCCGCGAGCGCGAGGGCGATCGCGCCGGGCCAGCCGATGGCGCGGGCGATCTCACCGGGGCCGAAGCCGGGCGAGCTCACGGCGTCACTCCCGCGATGGACCGGCGCGCATCGGACATCTCCCACGCCTCGGCCGCGATGATCGCCTGGACCATCCGGGGCCCCGCATCCTCCGGCGCCCGTCGGATCGTCACCCGGCTCACGGCGGCGACCTCCGGGACGCGCTCGAGGTCGGCGACGATCGCGGCGACCTGCTCGGGCGTGCCCGTGAACTCGACCTCCTGGACCAGGCGGACGATGCGCCGTTCCCGGGGCAGGGCGTTGACCAGCGGACCGACGGTCAGCTGCGCCGTCTTCGAGGACTTGGTGTAATCGCGCACACCCTGGCCCTCGAGCACCTCGCGGATCTTCTCGTTGAGCACCGGCACCCGGGTTCCCGGCTCCCCGGGGAGGGCGACGGCGCCGAAGCGGCGCCGGGCCAGCGCGATCGCCTGCTCCGAGGCCGGGTCGGGGCGGTTGAGCGCGGCCAGCGCGGTCGCGCGCTCGTCGGCCCGCAGGCTGAGCCGGTTGTAGCGATCCACGGCGGGCTCGGCGACGAGAAAGTAGCCGAGGACCATTGACAGGCCCCACACGAGCCAGCGTCCGGCCCGGGGGAGGCGGTGGTAGAGGGCCAGGAGCGAGGTCATGGGCCGCCTCCGGCGCTGCGCGTGTGCTCCTGGAGCCGACGGACCTCATCCTCGAGTCGAGCCTTCTCGCCGGGATCCAGCTCCGGGTGCTGCTGGGCGTAGCTGCGGCGCCCCACCCACTCGCGCGTCGCCGTCGCGCGGTCCATGGCCTTGATCTGCTCGTCGGTCAGCGGCGGGGGGAGCTGGCCCGATGCCGAGGGGGAGGGCCGGCCGGGGGACTCGGCGCTCGGACGCCCGCTCGGACGGGGCCCCGAGTCCTCCGAGGATCGGGCCGAACGCCCGGGCTCGCGCGGGCCGGAGCCCGCGCTCGCGCTGCGGACCGGGGGCGTGGTGTTCGAGGCGTTCTCGCCGTACAGACGCACCGCGAGGGTCTGCGTGCGGAAATCCTCGGCGCCGGCGGCCTGGATGTAGGGGCTCTGGACCTTGGCCGCGACGTCGAACGAGACCCCGGCGCCCGAGGCCTCGACGCGGTTGACCTTGACCTCGCCGAAGATGCGGGTGGCCATGAGCTTGGCCTGGAAGGCGTTCACCAGCTCGGCCTTCTCCGCCTGCCCCTGGAGGACCACGTCGCGCTGGTCGGAGGAGACACGCAGCGTGTCCACGACGATCCCGACGGGCGTGACGCCGGCCAGGTCGGCCAGCAGCTTGCTCATGGGCCAGCGCGACTGGGCGAGCTGGTCGTCCATGGCGCGACGCAGCACCGCCAGGTCCCGCTCCGCGCGACGCTCGACCACGTTGCCGACCTTGGCGTTGAGCACGCTCAGGCGGGCGTAGGACAACGCGAGCGGCGCCAGAACGAGCAGCGCCAGCGATGCCGCCGCGATGCCCCAGGCGTGTCTCGGCACCCCGACCCACGCGGCCATCCGGCGCGCGGCCGGTCGCCGGCCCAGCGGCGCGGTCGCCCGGAGTTCGCCCAGCGGGCGGGTGAGCGGGTCGTCTCCCGAGCCGACCAGGATGGCGCCGAGCGCGATGCCGTGCTCGTCCAGCCAACCCGTCACCGCCGGCACGCCGCCGACCCGGGCCCGGAGGGCGGCGATCGATCGATCGTCCAGGTGCAGGGTGGCGCCGGCGGGACGCACGCGCACGGTCGCGGCCTCCACGCCCAGGGCGGCACAGGACTCCGCGACGATCGACGGCGCGATGGAGGCCAGGCGAGCGGCCTCCTCCACCAGCACGCGGGCGCCGGTCCGCTCCGGTCCGCCGGCGAGGATGGCGATGGACCCGTCGCTCGGGTCGATGTACGCGCCGAGCGGGCTGACGCCCCGGAGCATGGCCAAGGCGGCAATCTCGGTGGTCCACGTCTCCGCGATGCCCTCGGCCACCAGCGCCGCCTCGACCACCACCTCCGGCTGCCACCCCGTGACCAGCGCCGTCCGCATGCCGGCGCGGGGCTGGTCCGGGATCACCCCCGCCGCGCGCCGATGGGCGGGGAACGCCTCGGGCAGCTGCGCCTCGGCCAGGAGCGCGACGGCCCCGGCGAGTTCCGCGGGCGCGGCATCCGGCACGGCCACGGCGCGGGCGACCGTCGATCGCCCGGGGACGATGCGGACCACGCGGTCGAACCGGTGGAGGGCCGCCGCGGCCCGAACGGCCTCCCCCATGTCGCCCGACACGGTTCGCGCCTCGAGCACGCGCAGATTCGGCCGGAGCTCCGCGACCACCAGGCGCCACGCCTCCCCCTGGCGGTGGAGGGCGGCGAGGCGCGCGCTCCCGCCCATGGCGGAGGCCGACCGACCGGGTTGGAGGCTGACTCGGCTCATCGGATCGTGATATCCCGGATCACCACCGGCAGAGTAGAACGATCGACCGTCGCCACGATTTCCACCTCGGTGCCCGAACGGGCGTCCCGGCCGCGCACCGACACGACGTAGGCGTTGGACCGGACGGTCAGAACGTCGTAGATCGTCGCCAGGCGCCGGCGGCTCATCGACGGCACGTCCAGCAACTCCACGATCGACGTGAAGCCGTTGAGCTTTGAGTCGCGCTCCAGGATGATCGAGTCGGCGGTCGCGGCGTCCAGGTTGGGCAGGTACTCGAACACCTCGGCGGGCGCCGTGTTGATGTTGAGCTTCCCGGGAATCGGGCCCGCCGCGCCGTCGGTCGGGCCGATCGTGCACTCGTCCAGCAGGGCGGCGAGCTGCTCGTTGGTCAGCGACTCCACGCGGGACTGGCTCCCCCCCCCACCCTGGCTCGCGAGCTGGCGGAGCTCACGCTGGATGAACGAGCGCATCGCGGCCCCCTCGGTCGCGGCGTAGTTGACGATCACGTCCGCCTGCTCCGTCGTGACCCCGGCGACGCGCGCCACATCCGCGGCCGACGCCAGGGAGAGGTCCAGGCGCTCCTCCCCGCTGGCCGCGAGCACATCCCCCGCGCTCTCGGTGGTCAGGAGCGCCGACCAGCCGGCGTCGAGGGCGCCGTCGGCGTTGTCGGGGGGCCACGCGCCATCCCCGTCATCCTCGTTGGGGTCGAGGCGGCTGTTGAGGTTCCAGTCCTCGCCGCGCACGTACTCCGGGTAGACGCCGGCGACGAGCTCGAGCTCCTGGAGCGAGCGCATCGGCGCGTTGCGCGGCTGGTACGGGTAGCCCAGCGACTGGTAGTACCCGATCTCGGCGCCGAGCGGGTTGACATCCTCGTCGCTGTCCACCCAATCGAGGATGGCGTCGGCGACGTCCTCCGTCATGTAGGGCAGGAGCATCAGGGCCTCGCGCGACATGGCGTTGATGTTGATCTTCGCGTGCGCATCGGCCGGACCCAGCAGGTCCCGGTCCTGCTCCGTGAACGAGACCTGGTACACGGCCTCGTCCAGGTCGCCCTCGGCGACGTCGCCCATGTCCTCCACGATCGTGTAGGCATCGGTCAGGTCGGGGTTCTCGGTGCCGTACTCGAGCCGGGCGATCGTGGCCTCCAGCCCGGCGCGCGCGGCCCAGTACGCGCGGACGCGGGCGAGGGCCTCGCGCCCGGCCACGGCTTCCGACAGCGCGGTGGTCTGCACCGCGCTGACGACCACGGCGCCCATCGCCACCACCCAGAGCACCAGGAGCGTGGCGAAGGCCGGCCGGCGTCGGATCGCGCGTGGGAGGCTCATGGACGGCCTCCGCCGGGCCGACCGCCCGCGGGCGACGGACCCGCGCCCGCATCGGCCACGCCCGG
>CAYWOF010000362.1:0-2189 GCA_964459825.1 uncultured Phycisphaeraceae bacterium
CTCCTCCACCTCTCCTCGGCGCTGCGAGGGTTCCGGTATGCCCCCGAGCGCGGGCGGTTCCGCGACTACCTCGGCGTCACCGCCCGCCACGCCGTGGACCGGTTCCTGGCGCGGCCAAAGGGACCCGACCGCGCGCTATCCATGGATGACCTCGTCACCCACCCCGACGGCCGGGCACTCCCCCCGGGCGCGGACGCAGCCTGGGACCGCGAGTGGATCGACCACCACTTCCGCATCGCCATGCGCCGCATCGAGACCGAGCAGATGTTCGACTCCGCCAGCCTCGCCGCCTTCCAGCGCCTCCTCGCCGGCGATGCGCCCCAGGCCGCCGGCGCGGCCTGCGGCATGAGCACCGACGCCGTCTACAAGATCCGCCGCCGCGTGCGCGAACGCCTGCGCGAGCTCATCGCCGAGCAGGTCCGCCAGGAGGATGAGCTCGATGCCTGAGGGCGCCGACAACCCCCGCGCCGGCGCCAGGCCCGAGCCCGACCTCGCGGCCTTCGGGCTCGATGCCGCGGGCGACGAGTGGCTGGGCCGCCTGCGCCGTGTGCGCGCGGAAGGGAAGGCGGCCCTCGGACGCCTCGGCGACTACGAGCTCCTCGAGGTCATCGCCCACGGCGGCCAGGGCGTGGTCTACCGCGCCCGCCAGCTCCACACGGGGCGGCTCGTGGCCCTCAAGCGCCTCCTCAACGGCGCCTTCGCCAGCGGCGCCATGCGCGAACGCTTCCGGCGCGAGGTCGAGGTCGACCTCGCCCTCAAGCACCCCTACATCGTCACGGTCCACGACGTGCAGGCCATCGACGACCAGCCCGTCGTGGTCATGGAGTGGATCGACGGCGTGCCCGTGGACCGCTGGATCACGGACCGGAACGGGCCCGACCCGCGCCCCATCCTCGACCTCTTCCTCAAGATCTGCGCGGGCGTCCACCACGCGCACCAGCGCGGCGTCATCCACCGCGATCTCAAACCCTCCAACATCCTCGTGGATGCCGCCGGCGATCCCCACGTGCTGGACTTCGGCCTCGCCAAGCTCCTCGGCGCCGACCCCGCCAACCCCCCCTCCCTGACGCGCACCCACGGCTTCGTCGGCACGCTCGCGTACGCCCCGCCCGAGCAGGTCCGCGGCGAGCCCGACGCCGCGGACGTCCGCGCCGATGTCTACGCCCTCGGCTGCATCCTCTACGAGGCCCTGGCCGGCCGACCCCCCTTCGCCGGCACCCACGATGTCGCGGCCCTCAGCCACGCCGTGTGCCACGATGAGCCGTCACGCCCCTCCTCCCTCGGCCGGAGCGCCGATGCCGACCTCGACGCCATCATCGCCCGGGCCATGGCCAAGGACAAGGACCGGCGCTACCCCTCGGTCGAGGCCCTGGCCGCGGACGTGCGCCGCCACCTGGGCCACGAGCCGGTGGAGGCCCGGCGCGGCAGCCGCTGGTACATCGCCCGCCGATTGCTCCGGCGCTACCGCGCCCCCGTGGCGCTGGCGGGCGCGCTCATCGTCGTTCTCGGCGTCGCCGCCACGGTCAGCACCGTGATGTACGCGCGAGCCGCCCGCGACCGGGCCCTCTCCTCCGCCGTCTACGAGTTCATGCACCAGGTCCTCACCTCGGTCGATGCGCGCCGCGACGTCACGCTCGAGGAGGCCATCGACAAGGCCGCGCACGAGGTCGAGGGCGCGTTCGCCGGACGCCCGCTGGTCGAGGCGGATGTCCGCGCCATGATCCAGGTGATGTACGAGCGCCTCGGCTTCTTCGAGAAGTCCTGCGCCCAGGCCCTCCCCCTGGCCACCATCCTGGAGCGCGAGCTCGGACCCGGCCATCCGAAGACGATCGACACCGCGATGAAGGTCGCGTGGCTCTACTACCGGCAGCACCGGTTCGACGAGGCCGTCGAGTGGGCCCGGCGCGCCCACGACAGCGCCCTGCGTGCCCTTGGCCCCGATGACCCCGCGACGATCGATGGGGCGACCGTGCTGGGCCTGGCCCTCAACGAGACCGGCCACCCCGAGCAGGCCGAGCCGGTCCATCGCGCGGCCCTGGCGGCCGCCGAGCGCACGCTCGGGCCCGACGCCGGCCTCACCGTCTCCATCGTGAACAACCTGGCCCTCTCGCTCATGGGCCGCGAGGACAGACGCGAGGAAGCCACCGCCCTCCACCGGCGTGCGCTCGCAGCCCACCTGCACGCCGATC
>CAYWOF010000362.1:2199-3395 GCA_964459825.1 uncultured Phycisphaeraceae bacterium
CCCGACGAGGCCAAGATCGCGATCGCCATGTTCAACCTCTCGGCCCTGGAGGCCGACGATGCCGAGCGGGAACGGCTCCTGCGCGGCGCCGTCGATCACGCGCGCATCGTGTTCCGGGAGGGCCACCCGCTCACCGTCCAGTTCGAGACCGCCCTGGGCGCCTTCATCACCAACCGGGATCGCTTCGACGAAGCCGAGCCAATCCTCCGCCAGGCCCTCGAATCCGCCCGCGCCCACCTCGGCCCCGACAACGATCGCACCATGCACACCCAGCACGCCCTCGGCTGGCTCTACCGGAAGCGCGGCCGTTTCCAGGACGCCGAGGACCTGATCCTCCCCGCCTTCGAATGGAGCCTCGGCGAGCTGGGCCCCGCGCACTCCCTCACGCGGGCCATCGGCGATGCGCTCGCCAAGACCTACGACGCCTGGGGCAAGCCCGAGAAGGCCGCGGAGTGCCGCGCCCTCCTCGCGCCGCCCGGTGATCTCCCGCCGCCATAGCGACCGGCGCGACCGCCCCCAATGCCGAACCCCCCCCGCCGCGCCATGGCACCGTGCGCCATCGCTTGGGCCCGGGTATCGCCCCGTTGTTCGCGCCCCACGCCACGATCGAGCCGTCGGTTCGCAGACCGAGGCTGTGACCCTCGCCTCCGGTGGCGGCCGCGAAACCGCTGTCGGGTGTGGGGACGCCGCACCGACCCCGCTGGGTGTTGCCCCACGCCACCACGGAGCGATTCGCCCCTACGGCCACACCGCCCGGGCGAGATACGCCTGTCGCTTCCCGCTCTTGATGCCCTCGCCCACCAGCGTGATGGAGCCACCCCCGGCCGTCACGCCGCGACACGTGACGAGCGACCAGCCACCGGGCACGCTGACTCCACGGTTCAGGAGGAAAGTGGAAGCGTTGATCCACCCGGTCGGTGCGGTCCAGATGGCGGCGATGGTCTTGTTCGAGCCCCGCCCCCATCCGACGATGGCGTCGCCGTCGGGCGTCACGTCCATCGCGTAGACCGGGTAGTGCCCTGGCTCGAGAAGTCCGAGCCCGACCATGCCGGTGGCCACGGTCCATCGGAACGGCTCCACGGTATTCGACACGGTTGAAGACGAGTAGCCGATGATCACCGACCCGTCGTAAGAAGCTGCCTCGGCGAAGCTGTAGTTCGTGCCGCCGGGAAGGTCACCCAATGAGAACATCCCCG
>CAYWOF010000362.1:3405-4222 GCA_964459825.1 uncultured Phycisphaeraceae bacterium
GAACGCCTCGTGCGTGGCTTGGAACGAGCTGCTGCGGCCGACCACCCACTGGCCGTCGCCCGAGATCCCCAGGGCCCAACTGGACGTGCCCCCGGGGAGGATGCCCAGGCCGACCATGCCCGTCCCGGGAGTCCATCGAAAGGCCTCGTTGCCGTTGACGGAACTGCTGTAGCCGGCCACGGCGAGCCCGTCGTAGGAAACGTCTCGGGCCGTGCTGAAAACGTCCCCTCCGGGGAGGTCCCCCATGTACGTCGTACCGCCCGTCGCGGTCCAGTAGAAGGCCAAGCTCGAACTGCCCGAGCCAACGACGACCGAGCCATCGGCGGAAGCCCCGTAAGTGCGGGAGCCCCCAGGGATCGACAGCATCCCGGTGGCGCTGGTCCACCGGAACGCGCTGCTCCCTGCACCGGGCGTGCCCTGTCCCACGGCCACGAGCCCGTTGGCCGACACACCCTCGGCCTCGCTCCAGAGATCGCCGCCGGCGAGATCTCCCAGTTGCCAGAACCCGCTCTGGGCCAGGACGGGCGCCGCAAGGGCGGCGGACAGCGCCAGTGCGGCCAGGATCGCGCTCCGTTGGTACGAGGCCGGCGGATGAAGAGCCATGTGATTCTCCTTGAGCCGCGCTCCGGCGCCCCGCGGCGGCACGCCCGCACACGTCGGGTCAACCGGCTTCGCGAAGACGACCGTTCGTCGAACCGCCCACCTGAACACCAGCTCCCGGCACACCCGGGCTCTCACCCCTCCGCCGATCACGCCGCGCCGCGGCCCAGAACACCGCGGAAGTCCTAGCGCAGTACTTGCCCGACCCAGTAGTCCT
>CAYWOF010000363.1:0-4175 GCA_964459825.1 uncultured Phycisphaeraceae bacterium
GGTTCTCCGGATTGCCCGAGTAGCTCAGCACATCCAGGTTGGTGACCCGAACCTCCGGACGCTCGCGCAGCAGGAACCGCACGAAGTTGGTCCCGATGAACCCGCACCCGCCCGTGACCAGAATGTGCTCGAACGTCCGTCCCCCGGCCTGGCTCATCGGTGCCTCCTCGGCGCCTGCGCGGCTACGACTCCAATCGGCCCATCACGTCCGCCAGGTTCGCACGCCAGTCGGGCATCGGCCCGACCAGGCGCTCCGTCTCCGTCAGGTCCAGCACGCTGTACGCCGGACGCCGGGCGGGCCGGGGAAACTCGGCGCTCGTGCACGGCTCGACCCGGCCGGGCGCGCCGCTGAGCCGCCCGATCTCGCACGCCAGCTCGTACCACGTGCACTCCCCGCCGTCGGTGACGTGCAGAATGCCCCGGGCGCCGGCGTCGAGCAGGCGGAGCGTCGTCCGCGCCAGGTGCTCGGCGCTCGTGGGGCGCCCCCGCTGGTCGTTGACCACGCGGATCGAGGGACGCGTCCACACCAGCTGCCGAATGGTCCGCACGAAGTTCTTTCCCCACGGCGCATACAGCCAGCTCGTGCGGACGTGGAGCCAGCGCGTCATGTGCTCCCGCTCCAGCCGCTCCTCCCCCACCGCCTTGCTCCGCCCGTACGCGTTGATCGGCTCGCGCGCCTGGTCGGTGCGGTAGGGCGCCGTCGCCACGCCGCTGAAGACGTAGTCCGTGCCGAAGTTGACGAGCACGCCGTCCACGGCGGCGGCGATGGCGACCAGCTCGCCGATCGCGTGGCCGTTGATGGCGGTGGCGCCCGCCTCGTTGGCCTCGGCGCCGTCCACGTCCGTCCACGCCGCGCAGTTCACCACGAGCCAGGGCATGGCTTCGAAGCGCCCGCGCCGGAACCGCTTCGTGGAGGCGGGGTCGGCCAGGTCCAGCTCCGCGCGCGACGGCGCGAGGAACGGCCAGCGGCGCCGCTCGAGCTCGGCGCGGAACGCGCGCCCGAGCATCCCGCTCGCGCCGATCAGCAGGACCGAGGGAGCCCGGCTCATCCGTGCCTCACGCCCCACGGGAAGCCCGCGATGCCGTCGTGCGCCCGCCGCTCCTCATCGGGGTTCTTCGCGTCGTACGCCCGGGTCACGTAGTACATCAGCCCGGCCCGCTCGTCTCCGACCGTGGCGGCCCCGTGCCAGAGCGGCGGGGGGATGATCACCACGCCCGGCCGCTTCTCCCCCGTCACCAGGAGCCAGCTCGCGCCGTCCTCCTCGCGGTGGATGCCGACCTTGATGTGCCCGAGCAGGCACATCCAGAAGTCGGTCTGGTGACGGTGACGGTGCCAGGCCTTGACCACCCCCGGGTACTGCACGCTGAAGTTGACCTGCCCCTCCGGGCCGAGCACGCCCTGGAGCTGGTTCATGACGGACCAGCCGCGGTCATCGCAGTACATGGCGGCGGGGACGAACACGGGCTCACGCTCGCGCACGGCCAGGGTGTACGCCGCCGCGATGTCCCTCTCGATCACCCGGGGATTGCTGGTCTTCACTGGCGTCGCTCCGAGGCGGTGCTGGAAGGACTCCGGGGCGTCGAGCGCCTTGGGCCGGGCCCGCGACGAGCGCTCGTCCGCCGCGCTACGGGCGCGCCCCCGCGCCCACCGGCGCCTCCACGTGGTTGGCCCCGCCCTCGGCCACGAACGTGCTGGCCCGGTGCAGGCTCTCGAACGTCCCCGCGTCGGTCCACCACCCGTCGATCACCTCGTGCGTCAGGTCCCCGCGCGACAGGTAATGGTTGTTCACGTCCGTGATCTCGAGCTCGCCCCGGGCGCTGGGCTTGAGCGTCCGGCAGATCTCGAACACGTCGTTGTCGTAGAAGTAGATCCCGATCACGGCCAGGTGGCTGGGCGGCTTCTTCGGCTTCTCGATGATCTCCGCGATCGGCGTTCCGGGCCCGTCCCCCGCGAAACGCACCACGCCGAACCGCTCCGGGTCCGGGACCTCCTTGAGCAGCACCTTGGCCCCGGTCCGCTGCGTGAAGAAGTCGCCCGCGGCCTTGCGCACGTTGCGCTCGATGATGTTGTCCCCCAGCACCACGCACACCTTGTCGCCGTCGGCGAAGTCCTCCGCCAGCTTCAGGGCGTCGGCGATGCCCCCCTCCCCCTCCTGGTAGGCGTACTCGAGGTGGTGCACGCCCAGGTGCTTGCCGTTCTTGAGCAGCTTGAGGAAGTCCCCGGCGTGCTCGCCCCCGGTCACGATGAGGATGTCGCGGATGCCCGCGTTGAGCAGGCACTCGATCGGGTAGTAGATCATCGGCCGGTCGTAGACCGGCAGGAGGTGCTTGTTCGTCACCAGCGTGAGCGGCCGGAGCCGCGTCCCGAGTCCGCCGGCCAGGATAACGCCCTTCATCGCCGCCCTCCCGTCTTCCGTGGCAACGCCCCGTGCGGACCCGGCGGCCCGCTGCCTTCTTCGTCGGCCCGCCGCGCGTCCGAGTTGCACGAACCCGCACCCGGCCGCGCCGACCCCGCCACGTCCGGATAACGCCGCGCCTACCGCCGGTCGTACCGCATCACCCGCTCCACCCGATTGTCCTCATCCATGATCAGCACGCGCGGCACGTGCCGGGCCTGCTCGGCCTCGTCCATGTACGCGAAGTGCATGATGATCACCCGGTCCCCCGGCTCCACCATGTGGGCCGCGGCCCCGTTGACCTCGATCCTCCGCGACCCCGGCTCGCCCCGGAAGATGTACGTCTCGAAACGCTCACCGTTGCGGCAGTTGGCCACCGACACGGCGTCGTTCACGCGCATGCCGCACTGCTCCAGCAGGTCGGCATCGATCGTGATCGACCCGATGTAGTCGGGCAGCGCGGCCGTCACCGTGGCGCGATGGATCTTGCTGTGCAGCGTCTTTCGGAGCATCGGGGGCGATTCTAGGGCGTCTCGTCGAGCACGTCGTACACGTGCAGCCAGGCCATCCGCGGGCGCCAGGCCGCCACCAGGCCGGTGTGGTTCGGGTGGTCCACGTAGGCCGCGTACGCCTCGCGCGAGCCGAACCCGACGAAGACGCCCACGTCGTAATCGGCGATCACCGTCGGACGGCCCGTGTCCACGTGCCGGCCCGCGTAGTACGCCTCGACCCCGGGAATCGTCCGCAGCTTCTCATCGCACTCGCGGATCAGGGCCCCGGACTCGCCGGGATCGTGGAGCTTCACGAACACCACGTGGTTGATGAGCGCGGGCCGGGCGGGCCCGCCCCCGAAGCCGCTCGCGCAGCCCCCGATCGCGCACCCGGCTGCCGCCACGACTCCCATCGCCATGCCCATGATCCGCTCCATGCTCATGCGCTCCGTTCCGGGGTCGGCCCCCTCGTGCCGGCGCGGGCGGCCTCCTCATCGAGGGCCCGCTCCAGCCGCCCTCCGCAGGCGGCGAGAATCGACTCGGCCCCCACCTTCGCCACGCCGCGCCTCGCCATCACGACCGCGGTCTTCACCCGCCCTCCCGCCTCATCCAGCAGGCGCAGCGCGCCATCCCGGTCGAGGTCCGTCAGCGCCCCGACGATCCGTGCCCCGCGATCGCGCAGCTTCGCGTTCGTCGCCCGCAGGTCCACCATCAGGTTCTCGTACACCCGGCCGGCGCGCACCATCAGGGTCGTCGAGATCGTGTTCAGTGCCATCTTGGTCGCCGAGCCCGCCTTCATCCGCGTCGAGCCCGTCAGCACCTCCGCGCCGGTGGCCACCAGCACCACGTGGTCAACCGGCGGCGGGGGTTCGACGGGCGAGCACACGATGAGCCCGGTGGTCGGTCGGGCGGCTCGCGCGGCGCGCCCCACGTGCTCCAGGGCCCCGAGCACGTACGGCGTCGTGCCACCCGCCATGAGCCCGATGACCGCGTCGCGCGCCGTCAGGCCCAGCGCCTCGAGCTCCCCTCTCGCCCCCCCGGGATCATCCTCCTTCCCCTCGCTCGACCGGCGCAAGGCCACCTCACCGCCCGCGATGATCCCCACGATGCGCCCCGGCTCGACGCAGAACGTGGGGGGTGCCTCGGCCGCGTCCAGCACGCCCAGCCGTCCCGAGGTGCCGGCGCCCACGTACACCAGCCTCCCGCCCGCCACGAATCCCGGCTCGATCGCCTCGATGAGCCTCGTGAGCCTGGGGCTCGGGAGGAAAGGCCAGCGCCTCGGGCAGCG
>CAYWOF010000364.1:0-4166 GCA_964459825.1 uncultured Phycisphaeraceae bacterium
GTCGAAGGTGTTCTCCTTCGTGCCCGCGACGGTGTGCTTGGCCTTGTAGAAGACGCCGCGCAGGCTGGAGGTCTTGCCGGCGTCGATGAGGTCGCGGATGGTGCCGGCGTGGAGCATCGTCTGCATGAACTGCTTGGCCTGGTTGAGGTTGAAGAGCTGGCGTTCCTGCTGGGCCGGCCCCATCTCCAGGATGCCGCGTTTCCTGTTCCAGATGGTGTTGGAGCGCGATCGGGTGGGGATCTCCAGGCGCGGCTCGCGTCCCGCGAGGGCGGACCTGACCACCGCGCCGGCGAGCGACTCGATGGCCGCGGCGGTCTTGCGGTCGCGGTCCTTGGCGGGGGCGTGCGGCTTGATCTTGGGGGGCATGCGCGGCACTCCGTTGCCATGGCCTGGCCCGCCAGTGTACCTTGGATCGAGGCGCTCGGCGAGAGCGCGGGGACGGGGCCGAGCCGGTCGAGCGGAGGTGGCGCGTGCGTCGCAGCATCGGATGGGTCGTCGCGTGCTGTGTCGTGTGGTCCGCGGGCTGTGCGTCGGTTCCCCGAGCGTCTGCCCCGGACCCGTCCCAACCCCCCAGCATCGTGATCATCTTCACGGATGACCAGGGGTACGGCGATGTCGGTTGCTTTGGCGCCACGGCCTTTGCCACTCCCCACCTGGACCGCATGGCCGCGCAGGGGGTGCGCCTCACCAGCTTCTACGCGGCCCAGCCGGTGTGCAGCGCCTCGCGCGCGGCGCTGCTGACCGGGTGCTACCCGAATCGGATCGGGATCGCCGGCGCGCTGGGACCGGGCGCGGCCGTGGGCCTGAGCCCGGACGAGACGACGCTCGCGGAGCTGTGCCGCGAGCGCGGTTACACGACGGTGATTCTCGGGAAGTGGCACCTCGGCGATGCGCCGGCATTCTGGCCGACGCGCCATGGCTTCGATGAGTTCTACGGTCTGCCCTACTCCAACGACATGTGGCCCATGCACCCGGAGCTCGCGGGGTTGGAGGCGGCCGAGCGGAGGAAGCGCTACCCGCCCCTGCCGCTGCTGGAGAGCGTCGGCCCCGGCGGCGAGGTCCGGGTCATCGACGCGGAGGTCACGCCCGAGGACCAGGCGGAGCTGACGCGGGACATCACCGCGCGGGCGGTTCGGTTCATCGAGGGGCACCGGGATCGGCCGTTCCTTCTCTACATCGCGCACCCGATGCCGCACGTGCCCCTCTACGGGGCACCTCCGTTCGAGGGACGGACCGTCTACGGGCGCTACGGCGACATCGTCGAGGAGATCGACTGGTCCGTGGGCGAGGTGCTGGCGGCGATCGAGCGGGCCGGGCTCGATGAACGGACCCTGGTGGTGTTCACCGCCGACAATGGTCCGTGGCTCTCGTACGGCACGCACGCCGGCACGACGGGGGGCCTGCGCGAGGGCAAGGGGACGACCTGGGAGGGTGGGGTGCGCGTGCCGTTCATCGCGCGCTGGCCCGGGCGCATTCCGGCGGGAGGGACGAGCGATGAGCCGGCCATGACCATCGACCTGCTCCCGACGGTCGCGGGGTTGATCGGCGCGGCGCCGCCGGGTCGGCGGATCGACGGCCTGGACATCTGGCCCTTGCTCGCCGGGTCTCGCGGTGTGCGCTCGCCGCACGAGGCGCTCCTGTTCTATTACGGCGGGAACAGCCTGGAGGCGATCCGGGCTGGTCGGTGGAAGCTCGTCTTTCCGCACCGGTACCGGTCTCTGTTGGGAGCGCCGGGGACGGGGGGGCGCCCCGCGGGATACACCCAGCGATCCTGCGGACTGGAGCTCTATGACCTGGCGAGCGACCCGGGCGAAACCCGGGATGTCGCGCGCCGGCATCCCGACGTCGTCGGCCGGTTGATGGGCCTGGCGAACGGCGCGCGCGAGGATCTGGGCGACGACCTGGCGAGTATCCCGGGTCGCGGTCGACGACCCGCCGGGGGGGTCGACTGATTCCGTTTCCTCGTCGTCAGGGCGCCTCGGGCGGCTCCGTGTCCCCAAGCTGGCGCCGCAGCTCTCGCAGCCTGGCCTTGAGCCCCGCGATGGTCTCGGCGTGCGGGGAGGTTGGATCGACGTTGTAGAGGTTCCGGACCTCGTGCGGGTCGCTCGCCAGGTCGTAGAACTCCCACTGTGCCTCGTCTCCGGGAAGGTCGTAGAACCGGATGAGCTTGAAGCGATCCGTCCGGATGCCGTAGTGCCTCGGCACCGTGTGAGGCTCACCGCTCTCGTAGTAGTGGTAGTACATCGCGGTGCGCCAATCCGGCGGGGGTTGACCCCGGAGGAGCGGGCGGAGCGACGCACCCTGGGCCCGATCGGTCAAGGCAGACCCGGGCACGCCCGCGAAATCGAGGAAGGTCTGGGCGTAGTCGACGTTCAGAACGATCGCGTCGCAGACCGAGCCGGGCGCGACCTCGGGTGGATACCGAACCAGCAGGGGCGATCGCAGGGCCTCCTCGTACATGAACCGCTTGTCGTACCAGCCATGGTCGCCCAGGAAGAACCCCTGGTCGGAGGTGTACACGACGACGGTTGAGTCGCGCAGGCCCGCCGCGTCCACGTACGCGACCAGCCGCCCGACGTTGTCATCGATCGACGCGACGCAGCGCAGGTAGTCCTTGATGTAGCGCTGGTACCGCCAGCGCGTGAGATCATCGCCGGCCAAGCCCTCCGGCGGGGGCGATTTGAGGTCCGTGGAGGTCAGATGCCGGGCGATGGTCATGGTCTGGAGGGTTGCGGCGCGCGTGCGTGTCGCGTGGTCGTCGTCCCATGTCTCGGGCAGGGGGATGTCGGCGCCCTCGTACAGTCCGGCGTGACGCTCGTCGGGCTCCCAGGGGCGATGCGGCGCCTTGAGATGGCAGAACAGGATGAAGGGGCGGGCGGGGTCGCGCCGGCCGATCCAGTCGATCGCCTTGTCGATCGTGATGTCGGTGACGTAGCCGGACGCGCGCTCACGCACGCCGTTGGTGATGAACACCGGATCGTGGTACTCGCCCTGGCCGGGCAGGATGTCCCAGTGGTCGAAACCGGTGGGGTCGCGATGCAGGTGCCACTTGCCGATGATGGCGGTCTGGTAGCCGGCGCTGCGCAGGGCGTGGGCCACGGTGTGCGTCTCGGGAGGGAGCGCGTCGGAGTTGGTCCGCACCCCGTTGGCGTGTGAGTAGCGACCCGTGAGGACCGCGGCGCGCGCGGGCGTGCAGATCGCGTTGGTGCAGAACGCGTGGGTGAAGCGCATCCCCTCCGCCGCCAGACGGTCGAGATTCGGTGTCCGGTTGATGCGTCCGGAGTAGCACGAGAGCGCGTGGGCCGCGTGGTCATCGGCCATGATGAAGAGGAAGCTGGGGGGCACCGGCTGCGCGGCGGCGCCCGCGTGGGTGGCGAGGATCAGCAGTGAGGCCCAGATTCGCGCGCGAGGGTGCTGCATGGTCCGGGGCTCCTGCTTCGAGTGCTCGAATGATCGGGAGGCTCGGTCAATGGGAGGGCGGCGCGACGCCCCCGTCCGCACGCCCGGTCGCCCGAATCCGGACGATCACCGGCGTCCCCATCGGCGGCGTGACCCGCGGGTCCGCGATCCACTCCGGTTCCTCGATGGAGGCCTCCGGGCTGATGACCCGGCGCCAGGCGATCGTCTCGGTCGCGAAGGTCGCCAGGCCGATCAGCGTCCCGGCTCCGTCGGCCTCGTACACCTCGCGGCCCATCCGCGTCCGGATCTCCGAGCCCGCGAACACCCACCCGGGGGCCGGGTCGAAGGCCCCGCCATCGCGGGCGTTCACGACCCAGCTCGTCGCGGGGGCTTCGATCTCCCGTCCCTCGGCGCTCGTGTAGGCGATGGTCACCCGCAGGCCATCCCCCTCCGGGGGGCTGCTCGTCATCCGCCGGCCGTCCCACCCCCAGGCCCCGGGGTGCCCGGGCGCCAGGCCCAGGGCCAGTAGCGCGCCGTGGATGTGCGAGGGCTTGGCATCCGTCACGACCAGCGACTCGTGCTCGCGCGTGTCGCGCGTGCAGGCGACGAGCTCGAGATAGACCTCCGAGCCGGCGTGCGCATCGACCGGCACGGAGCCATCGAACTCGACGATCCCGGCCCTGGCGTCGATGCGCACGTGGGGGAAGATCTCGCGCGGGGCGGGGCGCGCGGCGATCTCGGGGCCGCGAGCCCCGTCTCTCTCCGCG
>CAYWOF010000365.1:0-1998 GCA_964459825.1 uncultured Phycisphaeraceae bacterium
GTCGGACGCGTGCGCGACGACGCCCGCGGCGGCGCGGCGCCTGCTGACCCTGATCGCCGACTTCGGGTCGATGGCGGTCGATCTGTCGTGGAGCGTGGGTCCCACGCACCCGCTGCTCATGCTCCTGGGCGAGCAGCGGTACACGGTCACGCTCCGCGACTGGTGGATGGTGCGACTCGTGGACCTGGAGCGGGCGATCGCCGCGCGCGGGTTCATCGGCGCGCCGCGGGCCGAGGCGCACCTCGAAGTCCGCGACGAGGTCCTGCCCGCCAACGCCGGGCGCTGGGTGGTGCGCACCGAGAACGGGCGCGGCCACGCCGAGCGCGGCGGACGGGGCGAGCTCGCGCTCGACGCCGGCGCCCTGGCCTCGCTCTACGCGGGGTTCGCCTCGGCCACCTCGCTCCGGATGATCGGGCGCGCCGCCGGGAGCGACGGGGCGGTCGCGGCGGCCGACGCGGTCTTCCCGACGGGGTGCCCGTGGACGCCGGACCACTTCTAGCCGACATCAACGAACAGGGCCCGGGCGAGAGGCCCGGGCCCTGCGGTGCGATCGCCTTGGCGAGCCCTCAGCGCTTGCCGCCCGAGCCGTCCTTCTTCTGATCGGCGGGGGGCTGCTGCCTGCCGCCGCCGCCCGGGTCGCCGCTCCGGACGATCTGGCCGCCCACCACGGCGGAGACCTCCTGGTTGGCGAACCCGTCGATGGTGGAGATGCCGTTGTCGGTGGTGAGGCTGACGTAGCGGCGCCCGGCGGGCGTGACGCCCGTCTGCGTCAGGCGCCGTGGCCAGTAGGGATAGCCGTTGATGGCGCGATGCATGTAGTCCGGGGCGTTGACGATGATGGAGGACTCGTAGAGGCGGATGGACCCGCCGCTCCCGCCCGTCTCGATCCACTGGTCGGGCTCGCAGAGCTCCTGGATGATCTCGACGACCTGGTCGGCCTTCTCCTGGCGCCGGTCCTCGCGCTGCTGGTCGCGCTGGTTCTGGTCGTCATCGCGGAAGGGGGACTGGCTCTGGCCGCCGCCGCCGCCGCCGCCGCCGCCGCTGGACTGGAGCACGCGCTGCAGGTCGATGGACGGGACCTCGTCGTAGCGCGGAACCTCCAGGAGCAGGTCGCTGATGTCGTACATCTCGACGCGCTTGAACTTGTTGAGGCGCTCCTTGGTGCCGACCTGGAGCTCACCCGTCTCGGACATCTGCCAGGTGGACTCGTCGAAGCCGCTCGAGGCCTGGCCCAGGACGCGCTCCAGAAGAGCGAGGAACGTGACGTTCTCGACCTTCACCGAGACCGTCATGTCCTTGTCGAGACCCTCGGGGTTGCGATCGGTCATCCACAGGGCCTCGATGCGCGCCCCGGTGATGTCCCGGATGTAGTCGATGACCGCCTCGAGACGCGTGTCCGTGAACTCCACGGTCACGGGACGCAGCATCTTCATCAGCGTGTCGCGCTGGGGGTGGCTCGAGACCAGCGTCGGCGCGCTCGACCCCGCCTGGGCCAGCGCGGGCGCGACGCCCGCCGCGCCCAGGAGCGCCGCGGCGACAAGGCCGGATGCGATCAGACGATTCCGCTTGGCGTTGCCGTTCATGGAACACTCCTCGATCACCGGGCCCTGTCGGACCCCGGCCCGGCGAAGGTCTGCCGGTCCTGTCCAGGGTCTCCGTCTGGCCCCGGACCGTCCGAGTCCGGGTACGCACACGATAGGTTCGACGCGGATCGGACGCCGCGGTTCCCTCAAACGGGCCCCGACCCCGGGGGTGCCCCGGGTGGGGTGGCCCCTGGGATGCCGGGCCATGGTACCAGAATCGGGCCTCCGGGCTGCCCCTCCCCACCTCGAGCGAGGACGGGGCGGGCACCACCGTCCGGGGCCTGTTTTTCGGAACCGCACCAAAGTCGGACCTGGCGTGGGTCGATAGTCCGGGCGGACCGATCGGCCCGGAGCACCCGGAGTGCCCCGAGCCCGCGAGAGCCCGAGATTGGCCGCCACGGGCGGCCCCCGAGGC
>CAYWOF010000365.1:2008-2528 GCA_964459825.1 uncultured Phycisphaeraceae bacterium
AGGCGGCCCCATGAAGCCCAGAACGCCCAAGAGCCGCGGAGCCCGTCCCGGAGGCCGGGATCGCTCCAGCCGCACGCCCATTCCTCATCCCGGCAAGAGCCGGGCACGCACGAGCAAGAAAGGAGTTCCGATGACGACGACGATGAACCCGACGCTGAACGGCACCTTCTCCCCCACTTCCTTCGGCACGCCCAACACCTACCCCGGGTACTCCCCCGCCTTCCAGAACATCTATCCGAACGGCCAGTGGTTCGCCCCGGTGACCGGCAGCTTCGGCTCCCCCTGGACCGGCTCGATCAATCCCTTCGCGTTCGTCGGCCAGCCGACCTTCCCCTTCGCCGGCAACCCGATTCCCAGCTTCTACAACCCGTTCTCCAACCCCACGAGCTTCAACCCCTTCCTCGGCACGAGCACCCCGTGGACGAACGGCAGCCCGATCAACCCCGGCCTGTTCACCGGCACGCCGTGGAACAGCCTCCCGACGAACCCCCAGCTCTTCGGCAATCCGTTCCCGATCAGC
>CAYWOF010000365.1:2538-4157 GCA_964459825.1 uncultured Phycisphaeraceae bacterium
TGGAGCAGCTTCCCCGTCGGCACGCCGAGCAACAACCCCTGGCTCAATCCCGGCATCTCCTGCACCCCGGTCAACACCCCCTTCGTCAACCCGACGAGCTTCAACTCCCCGATCTGGAACTCCGGCTTCCCGTCGCCCGTGAGCTTCTACCCGACGAACGTCTGGAACTCGACCTTCGGGCCCAGCCCCGTCTCCACCCTGGTCAATCCGTTCTCCGGGTTCACCAACCCGAACAACTCGTCGATTCCCTTCCCCGGCCAGTTCGTCCCCACCCCGTGGAACACGCCGTGGACGACGCCCCAGGCGTTCGTCCCCTGCACCAGCCCGGTCGGCACGTTCCCCACGACCTACCCGACCAACGCCTACCCCGTGAACACGACCTACCCGGTCGGCGGCTACACCCCCGGCAATAACTACCCGGTCAACAGCTACCCGGTCAACACGGGCTACACGGGCGGCACGTCCTACCCCGTCGGCGGGACCTACCCGATCTCCGGCGCGTACACCAACAACCCCGGCACGTTCCCTTTCGCCTATGGCCAGTCGCCCCTGAGTGGGCACGGCGATCACCGCGTCCAGGGCTGCAACATCGGCCTGGCGCGTGAGGCCGCCTGACAAGCCCGCAGGGGGACCACTCGAACCGTGAACGCGACGGGGCGACGCCAAGGACGGGGCCGCCCCGTTTTTCTGCGCGCCCGGGGCGGGGGGGACGCGGGCGTGCCGACGCCGCCCGCGAAGCGCCCGCCGCCTGCACGGGAACGGGCTCGGCCGGTTGACGCGGCCACCGCGCCCCGGCACGATACGCCCGTGATCTGCCCCTACTGCGGCGCCAACGACGACAAGGTGATCGACTCCCGCCTCTCCGAGGCGGGGCGGGTCATCCGGCGCCGGCGCGAGTGCGTCCGGTGCGCCAAGCGGTTCACCACGTACGAGCGCGTCGAGCAGACCGCCCGGCTGATGGTCGTCAAACGCGACGGCACCCGCGTGCCCTTCAACAGCGAGAACATCCTGCGCGGGATCGTCGCCGCCTGCGGCAAGCGCCCCGTGAGCGAGGAGACCAAGCGCCGGATCGTGGACGAGATCGAGGAGGAGGTCCACCGGGAGTTCGACCGGGAGGTCGAGTCGCGGGTGATCGGGCAGAGGGTGCTCCACAAGCTGCGCGACGCCGACGAGGTGGCGTACATACGGTTCGCCAGCGAGTACCTGGACTTCAAGAACGCCCGCGAGATGCTCGACGAGATCGAGACCCTCGGCAGCCGCCCGCGCGACGTGAAGGACCAGCAGAAGCTGTTCTGAACCCCACCCCCCCGCGCCCGACGCGACGGCGCCGACCGAGGGAGAGAGGCGCACGATGGTCAAGAAACGCTTCGACACCCCCGGCGCCGCCCTGGCCGACCTGCGCGAGCGCGGCATCCTGCGCGACGGCATGACCGTCATGGTCGGCGGCTTCGGGCTCTGCGGCATTCCCGAGCGGCTCATCATGGCCCTGCGCGACACGGGCGTGAAGGGCCTGACCTGCGTCAGCAACAACGCCGGCGTGGACGACTGGGGCCTGGGCCTGCTCCTGCAGACCCGCCAGATCCGCAAGATGATCTCCAGCTACGTGGGCGAGAACGCCA
>CAYWOF010000366.1:0-4148 GCA_964459825.1 uncultured Phycisphaeraceae bacterium
CTCCGCGGCCGATCGGCCGCGGCCCCATTGAAGCGTGGGCGCGGATGCCGGCACCTACTACAGCTCGCGGCGTCTCCGCGGCCGATCGGCCGCGGCCCCATTGAAGCCGAGGGGGGGTTCGGGGAATGGGTGTCGGGTGTCGGTCTCCGCGGCCCCATTGAAGCAAGACGGTTTTCGGGGAGCGGTTTTCGGTTTTCGGGTCTCCGCGGCCCCGTTGAAGCCATGGCACATCGCACATGGTTACATGGCACATATGGTGACTGCGTGCTGGTCGTGGGCATCGTCCCGCTGCCCTCGGCCGGCCGGCTCGCCGGCGCGTGGGGCTTGCGGGCCTCGGGCTCTACCGGCGGCGCCCTTGCTGAGTTGGTCCGCTTGACTGTCGGGGATCGGCCAGTGCGGCGCCTCCGGACTCGGTGTCGTTGATGGCGTCCGGAGGACACCGACCCTGCCCAAGGCGGCCGGGTCGGTGCCACGACGGTCGGTGCCACGACGAAGGGAGGCGGTAAAGCTGGCCGCGCCGGGGAAGGAGCCGTCGCCGTGGGCAACGGTTTCGAGGTGGCGCGGGAGCGGCTCCCAGTCGGGTTCGGGACGGTTCGGGAGGGTGTGGGCGTAGGTTGCCATGGGGTGGGTCGGCGCCGGAGCGTGCAGCCTACCAGTGCGGCGCCTCCGGACTCGGTGTCGGTGATGGCGTCCGGAAGACACCGACCCTGCCCAAGGCGGCCGGGTCGGTGCCACGACGGTCGGTGCCACGACGAAGGGAGGCGGTGAAGCTGGCCGCGGTCGGTGCCACGACGGTCGGTGCCAGGACGGTCGGGCCCCACACCATCCGACGCTCAATCCGCGCCCGCACCGCGGGCGGGCGATGTGAAGATGAACTTGAGGCAGGGCTGGGCGCGGGTCTGCATGTGGTCGGCGTCGGGCTGCTTGGGGCGGGCTTGTACTCGATGGGGAGGGGGCGGGCGGTGAAGAGGAAGAAGGAGAGGCAGGCACGGGCGGGACGGGGTCGCGGTGAGAGGCGTTTGGGGGTTCCTGCCTGTGCCACGAAGGGAAGAAGGAGGGGTAGACACGCGGGACGCCTGTGCCCCGAGGGGAAGAAGGAGGGGTAGACACGGGCGGGACGCCTGTGCCACGAGGGGAAGAAAGAGAGGTAGACACAGGCGGGACGCCTGTGCCACGAGGGGAGGAAGGGGAGGTAGACACAGGCGGGACGCCTGTGCCACGAGAGCGAGTAGCAGGCTGGAGGCCTGCACCACAAGGGAGCTCGGGCCTTGGGCGGATCAACGGGGCGCATCGGCCGAGGCCCGGTACTCCAGCTCCCGCCCGATGCGCTCGTTGTAGTACGCCAGGTCCCAGGCCAGCACCCGGCCCGACCCGTCCGAGGAAACCAGCGTGTTGCCGTCGGGTGTGAGCAGGAGCGAGCTGATGAGGGCGCTGTGCCCGTGGAGTGAGAGCAGCTCGCGCCCTGTCCGGGTATCCCAGAGCCGGATCGACGAATCGAACGCCGAGGCGAAGAAGACGGACCCGCCGGGATGGAAGATCATCCCCATCCCGGATGTCCTCGGGACCTTATTCTCGCTGAGCACGCGCCCGGTGTCGGCGTTGAGAAACTGGATGCTCTCGGACACGCCGCGTGCGATCACCGGCCCCGCGGACGAGTAGCGCACGGCGGGGAGGGTCCTGTCGCCGACGATCGTGCGCCTGGGCCGGCGCGACTCCAGGTCCCACAGAACGCACCGCCCGGCGTGTTGGGCCGCCAGCGTCCTGCCGTCGGGGCTGAAATCGATGGCGGCGACCTCGGTCACGCCGCTGTCGAGCCAGTCGATCCAGCGTCCGGACGGCACATCCCAGAGGCCGATGAGCCCGTCGGTTCGCGCCTGGGCGAGGAGGGTCCCGTCCGGGCTCAGCCGCAGCAGGTTCTGTCCGGAGATGACATAGCCCTCCGTGTCCGGCGGCGGCGGCGGGCGCTCGGTCGCAACCGGGTCGGGGAAGACGAACTCGCGCAAGGCCAGCGATGACGCCAGGCTCCACTGCGTGATCGGCCCATCCGTGGTGGCCTCGAACAGCGACAGGCCATCCGGAGCGAACAGGCGCGCCTGGATCGGTCTCTCCCGAGGAGACCGGCTGATGGTGGCTCGGGACTTGAGGTCCATCAGGACGGCGTCTGCTTCCGTGCCGCCGTCGGCGGGGGCGACGGTCATCGCGACGAGGCGCCCATCCGGGCTGAGGGCGGGGGCCGATCCCCGCGCAGCCATGAGCACCACCACGTGCGGATCCGGCGCGGCCTCGCAGACCCGCACGGTGCCGGAATCATCGCCCGTCGCGATGAGGCGGGCGTCCGGGCCGGCAGCGCATGCGGTGGGTTCGTGGGCCTGGCCGAATGTCGCCACGCGAGAGTCCGTGGCGAGATTGCGGACGATCGTGGCGCCGCTTCCTCCTCCGGCCGAGACCTCGCTCGAGACGAGCGTGCGCCCCTCCGAACCAGGGAGGAACGCGACGCTCCGGATGGGCCCGCCCGACGTGCCGAGGTGCCGCGGCGCTCCCCCGTCCCGCGGCCACACCACCAGGTTCCAGCCGACCGAGGCCGCGATCGTTCCATCCGGTGCGAAGGCGACCCGCCCGACGCCTGTTCTTGCAAGCGATGCCGGCGGGGACAGCGTTCGCTCCAAAGCTCCGGAGACGGCGTTCCACAGCCCCAGGGAGCCGTCCTGGCGGGCCGCGGCGACGAGGCCCCCGTCCAAGGAGAACGTCGGCTTGTTGATAGGCGGGGCATTGGCGTCGCCGCCGGCACCTTCGGGCATCGTGACCACGATCGCGAGGGAGCGGGCATCCCGGATGCGAAGTTGCTGGCCGCGCCCGATCGTCGCGATCAGCGTGCCGTCGGGGCTGAACGAGCCGGTTATGGCCTGATCATCCGGGTCGTCGGCCTGAGCTTCCACGTGGCCCGTCTCGGGGTTAATGACGCGGATCATGCCGGCGCCGAAGACGGCGATGCTGCCGCTGGGCGACAGGGCGAACCGGAAGATCGCTCCTTCCACCGGAGCGAGGAGATTCGTGTGGCGCGCGGTCTCCCACGTGGCCACCGACCAGGAGACCAGCCGGCCACCGCTGTCCAAGGCGTTGAGACGCTGGCCATCCTCATCGAAGTAGAGCAGTCTGACCTGGCTCCGGGGCCGCAGCGTCGCCACGCACCGGGAGCTCCTGAAGACATCCCACAGGGCCCAGTACGCGTGGAGCGCCTCCGGGGTCCCGGCGAACCCCGTCTCCGGCCCGTCGATCCGCGTCACACCCGCGCGGATCAGCTCCGGGAAGACCACATCCTCGGCCAGCGGCGTCTGCCCCGCCGCGGCGAGCGAGCGCCCGCGCTCGACATTGCTGGCGCTGAGCGCGCCGGCGAGCTGCCGCCCGCGCACGTCGAGCCGGTACGCCTGCCAAGCCATCGCGGCGCCGAAGACCACCAGGATCGCGAGGATCAGCCCCGCGGCGGCGACGGCCACGCGGTGCCGGGCCGCGGTCTTGCGCAGGATGTACCACGCGCTGTCGCGGCGGGCCTCGATCGCCTCGCCCGCGAGGTAGCGGGCGAGGTCGTCGCGCAGGCCCGCGGCGGTCTGGTAGCGCCGGGCCGGGTCCTTGGCCATGGCCTTGAGGATGATCGTCGCGACCTCGCCATCCACCCAGGGTTCGTCCGGCTCGCGCGTGCGCCGGGTCAGGGGCCGGGGCTCGGCCGTCTCGATCGCGCTCAGGACCCGCGACATCGGCCCATCCACCGCGTAGGGCATGCGCCCGCTCACCAGCTCGTAAAGGATCACGCCGAGGGAGTAGATGTCCGTGCGCGTGTCCACCCTCGTGAGGTCGCCCGAGACCTGCTCGGGCGAGGCGTAGGCCAGGGTGCCGGCGAACTCCCCCGTGTGGGTCAGCCGGGCGTGCTGGTCCGGCGCCGTGTCGCGGGCGACCCCGAAGTCCAGGATGTGCGGCTCGCCCGCGCCATCCACGAGGATGTTGGCGGGCTTGAGATCGCGGTGCACGATCGAGTGCTGGTGCGCGCACAGCAGCGCATCGCAGACCTTGACCATGACGCCCAGGCGTTCGCGCAGCGCCCGGCGCCGGGCGTCGCGCCCGCGCGCCCCATCCAGCGCCCGCGACCACCGATC
>CAYWOF010000367.1:0-4140 GCA_964459825.1 uncultured Phycisphaeraceae bacterium
ACGGGCCGCTTCCGCCCCGCCCCCCCCGCCTGCCACCGAGCGACGCCCGGCGCCCAGCGCGGCCCCGGGCGCGGAGACGGTCCGGATCCCGTTCCGCGGGGTGCGCCGGACGATCGCCAACCGCCTGCGCGAGTCGATCGACCGGGCCGTTCACTTCAACGTGATGGACGAGGCCGATGCCACGGCGCTCGACACCCTTCGGCGCAAGCTGGGCGCCGCCTCGGGCGAGAAGGTCTCGTTCCTGCCCTTCGTGGCTTCGGCGGTCTGCCGCGTCCTCACGGATGGGCGGTTCCGCGCCATGAACGCCACGGTCGAGGAGAAGCCCGAGGACCCGAGCTTCGAGGGCGCGATCCTCCAGCACCGGGCGGTCCACCTCGGCATCGCCACCGACACCGAGAGCGGCCTCATGGTCCCGGTCATCCGCGACTGCGATGCCCTGGGCGTGCTGGAGATCGGGCGCGAGATCGGGCGCGCCGCGGGCGCTGCGCGCGACCGGACGATTGCCCGCGAGAAGCTGCTCGGCTCGACGTTCACCATCAGCAACGTCGGCTCGCACGCGGGGCGGTTCGCGACGCCGATCATCAACTACCCGGAGGTTGCGATCCTGGGCGTCGGACGCGCCCGGGCCGGTCCGGTCGTGCGGACAGTGGGCGGCGTGCCGGGCATCTTCGTCGGGACGGTCCTGCCGCTCTCGCTGGCCTGCGACCACCGCGTGGTGGATGGCGCCACGGCGGCCATGGCGCTGGCCGAGATCATCCGGCTTCTCCAGGACCCGGACCAGATCCTCGGCCCGGCCCGGGATTGACACAGAGCCACCGCCGCCCGTCCGCACGCTCCACCCCCCCCAGCGGCCCCGCGGCCTATTCCCGCTTCCACTCCGGTATCCGGCCCGGCGTCCAGGGCGCACCGGCGGTCTCGAGCTTCGACTCCAGATCGCGCAGGTCCTTCTCCACGAGCCCGCGCAGGGTGGCGAGGACCTTCTCGAACTCATCGCAGGCGAAGGTGTACTGCTCGCGGTACATGGCGCCCGGGGGCTGGGTGGAACCGAGGAGCGGATAGAGCGCCGAGTTGACGCGGCTCATGATGGAGGGCGGCTCGGGCTCGGCGCGTCGGCCCAGGGTCGGGTCGCCGCGCAGGGCGATCTCGATGTCCGTCAGGTTCCGGCGCAGCGATTCGAGGTCGGTGAGGACGTCGGGCGCCAGGCCGGGCGTGTCCTTGGCCGCGGCGGTGAGGAGGGCTAGGCGGGTCTGCGCCTCGCCGGCGAGGCGTCCGGCGCCCTGGACGGCGCGCTGGAGCGCGGCGAGCCGGCGCTCGAACTCGAACTTCTCGGTCCGGGCGGCGTCGCGGGCGGCGAGCGTCGCCTGGTTGAGGTCCACGATCTCGAACTCGACGGGATCGCCGAGGTCCTCGGGCACGCCATCGACGACCTTCGACAGGCGCGCGGTGTACCTTCCGGGGGGCGCCAGGGTGCCGAAGGCCCCCGCGCCGGCGCCGGCGCCCGAGGCCGGGTCGGGCTCCGGGTAGCGCAGGTTCCACGTCACGCGGTGGACGCCATCGGAGCGGGGCGCCTCGAGGCGCCGGACGATCGCCCCGGCGGCATCGCGGATGGTCAATAGCACGTAGGGGTCCTGCTCCCGGTCCTCGGCGCGGAACTGGTCGATCGTGGGGTACTCCCAGTCGGGCTTCTTCTGGGCCTCCTTGCGCTTCTCCTCGCGGGACTGGAGCTTGTCCTTGAGGTGGAACGCGATGACGGCGCCGAAGGGGGGATTGGGCGCGTTGTAGTAGCTGGCGCCGGACCATCCGCGGCCGCCGCCGCCGAGCCGGCTCCGCTCGATGTAGCTCAGGGCCGGCTTGACGGGGAAGATGTGGACGGGCTTGTCGAACAGCTCGGGCGTCATCGTCTGGAGCATCGAGTAGTCGTCGAGGATGTAGAACCCGCGCCCGAAGGTGGCCATGGCGAGGTCGTTCTCGCGGCGCTGGATCTCGAGGTCGCGCACGGCGATGGTGGGGAGGCCTCGGATCTTGAACCACTTGGCGCCGCCGTCGAGGGTGAAGAAGGCGCCGAACTCGGTGCCGCAGAAGAGCAGGCGCGGGTTCACGTGGTCCTCGGCGAGGGTGTAGACGATCTCGCGCTTGCCGAGGTCACCGGTGATGGGCTTCCACGACCGGCCGCGGTCCTCGCTGCGGAGGATGTAGGGCGTGAAGTCGCCGTTCTTGTGGTTGTCGAACGAGGCGAACACGACGTCGGCGTGGTGGCGGGAGGCCTCGAGGTCGCTGACGTAGGTCGTGTCGGGGACGACGGGGAAGACCTCGGTCTTGCGCCAGGTCGTTCCGCCATCCTCGGTCACCTGGATCAGCCCGTCGTCGGTGCCGGCGTAGAGGAGCCCCTCGACGAGGGGCGATTCGCAGAGGGCGACGATGTTGCCGTAGATGGAGGTGGACATGTGCTTGGCCACGGCCTCGGGCTTCTGGACGACGCCCATGACCTTGAGCTGGTTGCGATCGAGGGCGCGCGGGAGGTCGGGGCTGATGGTGGTCCAGGAGTCGCCCCGGTCGTCGGACCGGTGGACGACGCGCGAGCCGACGTAGAGGCGCCGGCCGGTGTGGGGGCTGATCAGGAGGGGGGTGTCCCAGTTCCAGACGAAGGGGGCCTCGCCGGGCTTCTCGCGCGGGCGGATGTCGACCTCTTCGCCGGAACGCCGGTCGAAGCGGACGAGCCCGGCGTGCTGGGACTCGCTGTAGACGACGCTGGGGTCGTCGGGGTCAACCGCCGGCTCGAAGCCGTCGCCGCCGGTGGTGACGAACCAGTCCTCGCTGGTGATGCCGGCGCGCTCGGTGGTGCGCGAGGGGCCGCCGAAGGTGTTGTTGTCCTGGGTCCCGCCGTAGATGAAGTAGAAGGGGAGGGAGTTGTCCACGGCGACGCGGTAGAACTGGGTGACGGGGAGGTTGGTGAAGTGTCGCCAGGAGGCCCGGTCGAAGGTCTCGTAGAGGCCGCCATCGCACCCGACGAGCAGGTGGTCGGTGTCGCGGGGGTCGATCCACACGACGTGGTCGTCGACGTGCTTGTCGCGGATGGGCACGCGGCGCCAGGTCGCGCCGCCATCGTCGGAGACGCCGAGGACGGTGTCGATGGCGTAGAGGCGGTCGGCGTTGGCGGGGTCGGCGAAGAGCTCGTTGTAGTACTGGGGGCTGGAGGTCATGTAGCTGGAGCGCTTCTCCCAGGTCTCGCCGCGGTTGATGGAGCGGAAGACGCCGCCGGCGCCCTCGGCGGCCTCGACGATGGCGTAGAGGACGTCGGGGTCGGCCGGGGAGACGGCCATGCCGATGCGTCCCTTGTCTCCGCCGGGGAGGCCGCTCTCGAGCTTGCGCCAGGTGGTGCCGCCGTTGGTGGACTTGTAGACGGCGGACTCGGGCCCGCCGTTGATCAGGGTCCAGACGTGGCGCCGGCGCTGGTAGGCGGTGGCGTAGACGACGTCGGGGTCGCGCGGGTCGAGGTGGACCTCGTTGACGCCGGTCTCGGCGCTGATGTCGAGGGCCTTGGCCCACGTGGCGCCCCCGTCGGTGGTCTTGTAGAGGCCCCGGTCCCCGCCCGAGCGCCAGAGGGGCCCCATCGCGGCGACCCAGACGACATCGCCATCGCGCGGGTCAACGGCGATCATGCCGATGTGCTCGGACTCGGGGAGCCCGACGTTCTTGAAGCTCCGGCCCGCGTCGCGCGAGACGTAGACGCCATCGCCGAAGGAGACGCTGCGCTGGCTGTTGTTCTCGCCGCTCCCGACCCACACGACGGCGGGGTTGGAGGGGTCGAGGGTGACGCAGCCGATGGAGAACGAGCCGTAGGAGTCGAAGATGGGGGCGAAGGTGACGCCGCCGTTGTCGGTCTTCCAGACGCCGCCCGAGCAGACGGCGACGTAGAACTCGGCCGGGTTGCGCGGGTTGACGGCGAGGTCGCCGACGCGCCCGGACATGAGGGCGGGGCCGATGGAGCGCGCCGAGAGCGCGCCGAACATGGAGGCCTTGAAGGGGGCCTCCTTTTCTTTCGTCGGCGCGGGCTCGAGTGCGGGTGGCTCCGCGGGCGGCTGGGCCGGGGGTGGCTGCGAGTCGGGCGGCGCCGGGGGCGTGGGCGGCGCGGCGGGAGGC
>CAYWOF010000368.1:0-4122 GCA_964459825.1 uncultured Phycisphaeraceae bacterium
CCCCCATCCTCCGGATCACTCGAGCCGGAGTCGATGGGCGATCATGGCCCACTCCCTAGGACAGGGGGGGGGGGGGAGTCAAGCGATAGGATGGATCGGGGGCGAGAGAATGCCCAAATCAGGGAAACTTCCGCGACGAACGGATGGCAAGTGCCGGCCAGCGGGTGGAGGTTCCCCGCCACGCGGGCCCATGGCGCCGGCTCAGGCCGCGAGCGACCGCAGATAGTTGTTGATCGCGCTGCGAGACTCGGCCGGCGCCTCGTCGATGCCCAGGGCGTCGAGGAGCGACTCGACGCTCGAGGCGCCGGGGGTGAAGATGTAGGAGATGAGGCGTTCGCCGGTCGAGTCGCGCAGGTAGGCGACCATGCGTCCGTCCCGATCGGGCTCGAACTCGACATCCTGCGTGCCGAGGCTGATGGCGCGCCGGCCCTCCTCGTCCTTGCGGATCGAGCCGAGCAGCGCGCCGTCGATGATCGAGGCGAGCTGCAGGGAGACCTGGTCGGCGATCTGGCCGATGTCGCCGATGGAATCGGCCACGCCGCGGAAGAGGTCCGTCATGGCCCGGTACTCCTCGCAGGCGCGCCGGACGATGGGGGCGAGGACGTCGGGCTTGACGCCGCAGGTGCGCTCGGCGATCCCCGCCAGGGGGGTGGCCGACCTGGGGAGGGCGGTGCCGGGGTCGAGGTGGACCGACCCGGCGTAGTAGGCGATGCGGTGGAGCGCGACGATCGCGTCGCCCTCGCCCTCCTCGGGGGCCGGCGTGTGGTGGCGCTCGATGGGCCGGGCGAGCAGCTCGGGCAGGCGCCAGCGGCGCATGAGCGTGGCGGCGATGTCGACGTGGGTGAAGGGCAGGGACTGCATCTCGCGCTCGAACTGCGGCGCGGGCGGGCGGACCTCGGCGAGGATCGCGTCCACGGGCTTGCCCAGGAGCGTGCGCAGCAGGGGCAGGCCGGCGTCGAGCATCAGGCCGACGACGAACGCCTCGGGGGCGTGGGAGGGCGTGGTGCGCCGCGCCAGCTCGACCGCCAGGCAGGCGCGGAAGACCGACTCGCCCCACACCCGGCGCGAGAGCTTCTGCTGCGGATCGGTCGCGGCCGAGCGGCTGAGGTAGAACCCCAGGGCGACGGCCTTGAGGCGGTCGATCCCGAGCAGCACGCACGCGCGGTCCAGGCTGGTCACGGCCTTGCGCTGGGCGAAGTAGGCCGAGTTGGCCAGGCGCAGCAGGCGCCCGTTGAGCGCCTGGTCGGGCTTGATGACCTCGGCGTACTGACGCAGGCCCGAGCGCGGGTCCGCCACGAGCTTGAGGATCTTCGCCGCCACCTCCGGCTGCGTCTCGATCCCGACGCGGTCGAGCTTGGCGTCGATCGCGGCGTAGAGCGCCTCGATCTCGGCGGCGGAGAGAGCGCTGCGGGGCTTCATCGCGCTTCGGTCCTCCGTACGCCGCACCCCGGGGGCCACCTTCCGGGGTCCAATGGCCATGGCCACCGGCCCTCGCCGAGGGACTGGCCCGTCACTGATTTTCGGTCCGAGGGGTTACCGGCTTTGGGCCGACCGGGCCTGAGCGAATCCACCCAGGTACCGAATCGTGCCCAATAGCCTATCAATGACCGAACGACCGGCACTGGTCAGGGCTGGAGGCGGGTGGCCTTCCAGGGACCGGGCACGAACCCGTCGGACGCGGGCTGGAGGCTCCGGGTCCACGCCGCCCGGTCGTGGATGCGCCCCACCCCGCCGACCCAGAGCTCGATGCGCTGGGCCCAGAGCCGGTACCCGCCCCAGTGGGGCGGGCGCGGGATGGCGGCCGACTCGTCGATGCCGAACCGTGCGGCGGCCTCGGCGACCTGGTCGAGCAGCGCCTGGCGCGAGGCCAGCGGCTCGCTCTGGCGGCTGGCCCAGGCGCCGATCCGGCTCTCCCAGGGGCGGGTGGCGAAGTACGCGTCGCTCTCCGCCGCCGGGCTGCGCACCACCGGCCCCTCGATCCGCGCCTGGCGGTCGAGCGCATCCCAGTGGAAGACGATCGCGGCGCGGGGGTGGGCGTCGAGGTCGCGGCCCTTGCGGCTCTCGTAGTTGGTGTAGAAGACCAGGTAGCCCGGGTCGGGCTCGATCGCCTTGCAGAGGACGATGCGGGCGGCGGGCGCGCCATCGGGGCCGCGCGTCGCCAGCGTCATGGCGTTGGGGTTGGGCGCGATCCGGTCGCGCTCGGCGCGAGCGAGCCAGGCGGTGAGGAACGGGAAGGGGTCGGGCGGGAGGGGCTCGGGGAGGTGCTCCTCCCGGGCGATGTGGGCCAGGACATCGGACGGTTCGGCCATGCGGGAGTGTACGACGCGAGCCCGAGCGGACGGACGCGGCCTCGCCCATAGGATGTGGACGCGCTGTTGACAGGTTGTCGCTGGACACGCCGACGGGCTCGCGGCATGGGAGGCTGCGGTCATGACGACGATGGATGTGCGATCGGATCGCGGGCGGGGGCGCCGGGAGGCGCCGGCGCGGACGACCGACGAGCTGCGGGCGCTCTTCGATCGGCTGCCGCCGCACTCGCCCGAGGCCGAGATGTGCCTGCTGGGCTCGATGCTCCTGGACCCCAACGTGATCGGGGAGGTGCTGACGCTCGTCTCGCGCCGCGAGCAGTTCTACCAGGAGAAGCACGCGGCGGTGTACGACGCCGTCGTGGGTGTCTACGACAAGCACAACTCGGGCGACCTCGTGCAGATCGTGCAGGCGCTGCGCGACGCGGGGAACCTGGAGGGGGCCGGGGGGCCCGAGTACCTGGTGCAGCTGGTCGAGTCGGTGCCCAGCGCGGCCAACGCCGTGCACTACGCGCGGATCGTCGCCGAGAAGCACAAGCTGCGCCGCCTGATCGAGGCGGCGGGCCGGACCATCTGGGAGTCGTACCAGGCCGGGGGTCCGGAGGCCGAGGGGGCCCAGGAGGTCATCGACAACGCCGCGCGCATGGTCTTCGAGATCGCGCTCGAGGCCCAGGCGGGCGACCCGGAGCGTCTGGCGGAGCTGCTCCAGATCGAGTACGAGCGTCTGCTCCACGCGACCGAGCACGACGTGAGCGGGCTGCGCACCCATTTCGCCGACCTGGACGAGATGCTGGGGGGCCTGCAGGCGGGGGAGATGATCGTGGTGGCGGCGCGCCCGTCGATGGGCAAGACGGCCCTGGCCCTGAACATGGCCGAGCAGGTGGCGCTGGGGGGCGTGCCGCGCGGACCCGGCACCGGGGCGCCCACGCCCATCGGCGTGTTCAGCCTCGAGATGTCCAAGAGCGCGGTGGTGCAGCGTCTCATCAGCGCGCGCGCGGGCGTGAGCTCGCACGACCTCCGCTCCGGGCGCCTGGGGCACGAGCGCGTGACCACCAGCGTCATGCACGCGTGCGACGAGCTGCGCGAGGCGCCCATGTACATCGACGACACGCCGGGGCTGAACATCACGCAGCTCCGGGCCCGGGCCCGGCGCATGGTCCAGCAGCACACCGTCAAGGCCGTGGTGATCGACTACCTCCAGCTCATGTCCGCGCCCAACGCGGCCCGCGAGTCGCGCCAGGTGGAGGTCTCGGCCATCAGCCGGGGCGTCAAGGCCCTGGCGCGCGAGCTGCGCATCCCCGTGATATGCCTCTCGCAGCTCAACCGCGCCAGCGAGCACCGCGAGGGCAACCGCCCGCGCATGAGCGACCTGCGCGAGTCGGGCTCGATCGAGCAGGACGCGGACGTGGTGCTCCTGCTCCACCGCGAGGATTACTACCACGTCGGCGACGACGCCTGGCTGGAGGAGAACGCCGACAAGCGGAACCTCGCCGAGATCATCGTCGCCAAGCAGCGCAACGGCCCCACCGGCACCGTGCGCCTGGTGTGGGACCCGCAGATCACCCGCTTCAAGGACCACGACCGCTACGCCGAGGCCGGGTCCTTCGGCGATGCGCGCGCCCGCGCTCCCGAAGAGCCGTGGGGCATGGGCGGCACGCGCCACGGCACCGCGCCACGGCGGTCCGCGTTCGCGCCGCCGCCGGCCGGGCCCACCGGTCCGGTGCAGGACTTCCGCGATGGCGGAGGACCCGACCGCTCCGAAGAGGGCGAGCCACCGTTCTGATCGGGTGCCGACCGACGGGCGGTCAGCCGCCGC
>CAYWOF010000369.1:0-4119 GCA_964459825.1 uncultured Phycisphaeraceae bacterium
ACGCGGCACGCCACTCGGGTCGGCCCGCGCGGCGCGTGGAGCACGCGGCGACGACGGTCGCGCAGGCGGCCACGCCGATGGCCGGGACAAGGCCGATCATTCCGGACTCCACGGCCGGCCCCACGGCCACGTGGGGGGCGCCCGCGGGCGCCCGTGGCGGCGAGGCCTGGCTCTCCCAACCCCCAGCGGACCGCGTCCGGCGAAGGGGCCATCCCCGATCGCAACATATGAGCGACGGGCGCCGGGGTCAACCGGCGTCGGCGGACGCCGGGGATCGATCGGGTCGCGCGGGGGCGGCGTGGCGGCCGCAAGACCCCGGGTGGGCCGCCGGCGTCACTGGACCGCCTCGGTCACCCGCAGGATCTCCTGGATCGTGGTCAGCCCCGCGCCCACCTTGCGCATCCCGTCGGTCCGAAGGGGGACCATGCCGCGCTCGATGCACAGGCGCCGGAACTCGGCGACGTTGGGGTTGCGCGCGACGATGTCGCGCAGCCCGTCGTCCACGGTGAGGAGCTCGTAGATGCCCACGCGCCCCGAGTAGCCCGTGTGCCGGCAGCGCTCGCACCCCTTGGCGACCCAGAGCGACTCGCCGGCCACCCCCTGCAGCTGGGCGAACTCGGCCAGCTCCTCCGTGGGCTTCTCCTGGGCCTTGCACTGGGCGCAGAGCCGGCGCACCAGGCGCTGGGCAAGCACCGCGTTGACCGCCGCGCCCACCAGGAACGGCTCCAGGCCGATGTTCACCAGGCGCGTGATCGAGGCCGGCGCGTCGTTGGTGTGCAGCGTGCTGAGCACGAGGTGGCCGGTCAGCGCCGCCTGCACGGCGATGTGGGCCGTCTCCTGGTCGCGGATCTCGCCCAGCATGATGACGTCCGGGTCCTGGCGCAGGAGGGCGCGCAGCGCCATGGCGAAGGTCATCCCGATCTTCTCGTGCGTCTGCGTCTGCGTGATCCCCTCGAGGTGATACTCGATGGGGTCCTCGACCGTCGAGACGTTCATCGTCTGCTTGTCGAGCTGGCGCAGGCTCGCGTAGAGGGTGGTGGTCTTGCCGCTGCCCGTGGGGCCGGTGACGAGAACGATGCCGTGCGGCAGATCGATCATCCGCTTCCAGATCGCCAGCGTGTCGTCGTTGAACCCCAGGTCCTCCAGCCCCACGTTGATCGAGCGCGTGTCCAGGATCCGCATCACCGTCTTCTCGCCCACCGCCGTGGGGAGCGTGGACATGCGCAGGTCCAGCTTCCGGCCCTGCACCGTGCATCGGATCCGCCCGTCCTGCGGGATCCGGCGCTCCGAGATGTCCAGGTTCGCCATGATCTTCAGCCGGCTCGTGATGGCCGCGGCCATCGAGGCGGGCGGGTTCATGGTCTCGAACAGCTCGCCGTCGATCCGGAACCGGACCTTGAGCTTGCGCTCCGCCGGCTCGATGTGGATGTCGCTCGCCCCGTCCCTCACCGCCGTCTGGATGATGTAGTTGACGTACCGGATGACCGGGGACTCGCCCGCCTCGCGCTCCAGGTCCACGGGCTCGTCGGCGGCCCGCTCGACCTGCACGTCGCTCTCGTCCACCTCCTTGAGGATGTCCGTCAGGTCCACGTCCTCGGCGGTGCTCTCCCCCACGATCTCGAGGGCCCCGCGCACGTCGTACGCGGTCACGAGCACGAGCTTGACGGCCGGCACGCCCAGGCGCTGCCGGATGTCGTCGAGCAGGAACACGTCGTCCGGACGCGTGACACCCACCACCGCCCGGGTCCCGTCGGTGCGCAGGGGGACCACCAGGTGCTGCTTGCAGAAATCGGCGCCCAGGCGCTGCAGCAGCTTGCCGTCGAAGCCCCCGTCCAGCCCCTTCTCCAGGTCCAGACGCTCGAAGGGCACGCCGGCCTGGGCCGCCACCACGCGCAGCACCGCCGCCTCGTCGGCCCCCTGCTCGATGAGCACGTCGGCCAGGCGCTTGCCCGGCGACTGCCGGAGCACCTGCTGGGCCGTGGCCAACTGCTGCGCCGTCACCGCCCCGGCGCTCAGCAGCTTCTCTCCCAGCTGCTCGGCGCGCTGCGGGTCGTCGCCCTGCTCGGGCTGGTAGATCTCCGAGAGCGCCGGCCCTACGCGTGCCGGCGGCGTCCGGGGCGGCGCCCGCCGGACCGCGGGGTCCGATGCCGGGTCCGGTCCGGCCGCCTCACCGTAGAGACGCTGGTTGGCCGGGGCGGCCGGGAGTGGGCTGAAGGCGTCCTCCGCCTCGTCGTCCCGGGGGCGCGGGCGTCCGCGCTCGCGGGCCTCCTCCGGCCGCTGGCCCGCGGGCGCGTCGTCCGTCACCCCCAGCTGGCTGAGGATCTCGTCGAGGTTGTACTTGGCCACGCCCCCTCCCCTCCCCCACCGTCCGATGGGCGCCTCCCCGGTCGTCTACCGGCGCGCCGGCGCCGCCGGCGGCCGGCCCGGGGCCCGCGGGCGCGGGTCGTACAGCTCGTCATCCCCCATCGCGGGGTCGCCCATCTGGACCTCGTGGACGGCGTCCTCCGCCTGGAGCACCACGGACCGCTCCTTGATCTCCACCACCGTGAAGAACTCCCCCACCTGGTCCCCGACCCGCACGGTCCGCCCGTTGATCCGCGCCAGCGGGACGCGCCCCTGCATCACCCCCGCCACCCGCACGTTGTCCAGCGCCGTGCGCACCTGGCGCAGGCGCTCCTCGCGGGCGGCCCGGGCCTGCGCCGCGGCCATCGCGGCCGCGTCCGGCCCCGTCGGCTCCGGCAGGGCGTCGGCGCTGGCCAGCGAGACCAGCTGGAACGGGTTCTTCTGGAGGCGCTCCGGCGGCACCTGCGGCGGACTCGTGCTCCGGGAGAGCTCGGAGAGCAGGCGCGTCTGCTCCACGCTCGCCGCCGGGGGCGCCTTGTCGAGCGGGTAGTCGATCTTCGCGACGTTGAGGTTGATGCCGGCGCCCATGGCCTGGCGACGCATCATGAAGAGGATCCCCACGCTCGCGGTGACCACGAGCACCACGATCAGGGTCTGGACCGAGACCTTCCCGACGCCCAGCGACGGCGCCGCGTCGACCAGGGCCGCGCCCTCGGCGGCGCCGCCGCGCAGGTCGCTCAGGATGCTCGACCCGCGCGGGATGCCCGGCTCGGCCTCGGCGCCGGGCGCCCCGGCGCTCGGGTCCGGGTCGGGCGGGGGCGTGCTCTTGCGTGCGCTCATCGCGACCCCTCGTCCTGCTGGAAGTAGATGCTCAGGGTGAACTCGGCCTTCATGTGCCCGTCCACGTCGTTGGCGCGGGTGATCTCCATGGAGGGGATCCGCGTGATCCGGGGGAGCTGCTCGAGCGCGATGAGAAACCGGTAGAAGCCGTCGAAGTCGCCGTTGATCTTCATCTTCAGCGGCTGCTCCATGTACATCGCGGCCTTGACGGGCTTGTCGCTCTCGATGGCCGGCGGCTCCAGGCCGGCCTCGATGGCGTCGATGCTCTGGCGGATCTCCTCGTTGGCCCGCTGCAGGTCCGCGTTGCGCGCCGTCGTCTGCTGGAGCTTCTCCAGCATGAGGCGCTTGTGCTCGATCTCGCGGCGCGCCTGCGCGATCTCGCTGTTCTGCGGGCGGAAGACCAGCCAGTAGCTCGACAGCGGCAGCGCCAGGAGCACGGCCAGCAGGATGCACTCACGCAGTCCGATTCGCATGGCTCACTTCCCTCCGTCGCCGGCGTCGGCGGTCTTCTCCGCCTCCGCCGCGTGCGCCGCCCGCGCCCGGCCCAGGTCCTCGACCGGCGCGATCCCGCGCGCGTCGGCGTCGCGCCGGATCAGCGCCGTGATCTCGAACTTGCGCAGGTCCTTCTTGTCGATCGCCGTCTCCTTGATGTACCGGAGCTCCACGCGTTCCAGCAGCGCGCACCCCTTCAGCCCGGCCATGTAGTCCGTCACGTCGTTGTTCTCGATGGCGACCCCGACGAGCTTGAGCGTGAAGTCGAAGCGGGGCGGGGCCACCGGCGGGGGCGGCGCCTCGGGGGCCTCGGCCTTGCCCGAGGGCTTGAGGCCCGGCTTGGGCGCCGCCGGCCGGCCCGCGCCGGCGCCCGAGAGGTTCCTGACGCCGGGGCCCGCCGCCTTGGGCGCGCCCGCCGGCTCCTTGACCTTCTCCCCCTCCAGC
>CAYWOF010000370.1:0-4106 GCA_964459825.1 uncultured Phycisphaeraceae bacterium
CAGGATGTCATTCGAAGCCGCCGTCCACGCCCAGGCCATCGAGCTCGACAAGCTGTCGCTGGAGATGACCGCCGCCGCCGGCAGCGGGCACCCCAGCACGGCCCTGTCCATCGGGCACATCGTGACGGTGCTGATGTTCCACACCATGCGCTGGAGCCCGGACTACCCGGCCTACCCCACCAGCGACCGCCTCGTCCTCTCCGAGGGCCACGCCGTCCCCATCGTCTACGCCGCCTGCTGCAAGCTGGGCGTCACCGTCGGACGCGACCCCGAGAACCGGCGCAAGCTCACCCTCGCCGACGCCCGCACCCTGCGCGAGCTCTCCAGCGAGCTCGACGGCCACCCCAACCCCATCGAGGGCTTCCCCTTCTTCGACGCGGCCACGGGCTCCCTCGGCCAGGGCCTGTCCGTCGCCGCCGGCGTGGCCGCGGCCGCCCGGCTCGAGGGCATCGACCGGCGGGTCTACTGCGTCATCGGCGATGGCGAGAGCCGCGAGGGCCAGATCTCCGAGGCCCTCGACTTCATCATGGACCACCGGCTCACCGCCGTCCTGCCCATCTTCAACTGCAACGAGTACGGGCAGGCCGATCGCGTCAGCCCCCAGCAGTCGGCCGAGCGGACCGCCGCCCGGCTCAAGGCCATCGGCTTCCAGGTCCGGGAGATCGACGGGCACAACCCCACGCAGATCAAGGCGGCCCTGGACGCCTTCGTCGCCAACACCCAGGCCGCGGGCGCCGCCCCGCTGGCCCTCGTCGCCCGCACCGTCAAGGGCTGGGGCTCGGCCACCATGCAGGGCGGCGGCTGGCACGGCAAGCCCGCCACCGGCGACGCCCTCAAGAAGGCCCTGGCCGAGCTCGACGAGAAGCGCGTCCAGCTCACCAGCTCCCTCGCCTCCACCGACGCCTTCGAGATCCAGCCCCCGCCCCAGGCCGCCCCGCGCGAGTTCTCCCCCGGCGAGCTCCCGCCCATGCCCGAGGCCATGCGCCGGTTCGACATGGAGTCGCTCCTCCACACCGGCAAGCTCGCCACCCGGCGCGCCTACGGCATCGCCCTCCGCGCCCTCGGCCAGGTCAACGACCGCGTCGTCGTCCTCGACGCCGACGTCTCCAACTCCACCTTCGCCGACATGTTCGCCAAGGACTCCGACCTCGCCGAGCGCTTCCTCGAGTGCAAGATCGGCGAGCAGAACATGATCTCGGTCGCCGCGGGCCTCTCCGCCGGCGGCAAGATCCCCTTCTGCTCCACCTTCGCCAAGTTCGTCACCCGCGCCTACGACCAGATCGAGATGGCCATCAACAGCGGGGCGAACTTCAAGGTCGTCGGCTCCCACGCCGGGATCACCCTCGCCGCCGACGGCCCCAGCCAGATGTCCCTCCCCGACGTCGCCTGGTTCCGCGCCTGGACCACCATGCGCGACCACCGCGGCAACCCCGGGTGCTACGTCCTCCAGCCCGCCGACGCCTACGCCGCCTACGCCCTCACCGGCGTCATGGCCGAGTACGAGGGCCCCTGCTACATGCGCACCCTGCGCGCCGACACCGAGTTCATCTACTCCGACAAGCAGGTCTTCAACCTCGGCGGCTTCGAGGTCCTCCAGCAGGGACGCGACGTCGTCCTCTGCGCCGCCGGGTACATGGTCCACGAGGCCAACAAGGCCCTCGACCTCCTCGACAAGGCCGGCGTCTCCGCCACCCTGATCGACCTCTACTCCCTCCCCTTCGACGCCGAGAAGCTCCTCGACATCATCGGGGCCAACAACGGGTACGTCATCTCCATCGAGGACAACTACGGCGGCGGGATCGGCTCGGCCCTCGCCGACGCCCTCACCGACTCGGGCGACGCCTTCACCCTGCACCAGATGCACGTCAAGCGCATCCCCAAGAGCGCCAAGACGCCCGAGGAGCTGCTCAAGCTCTGCGAGCTGACGGCGGACGACATCGTGAAGGCGGCGCTGAAGCTGCTGCAGGTGGCGTGAGGAACGGACGAGGCTACAGCGTGCCCGGCGCGCGACATTCCTCGGCCCTGCGGTGCTCCGGCTCTTCGGTTCCGCTGACCCCTCAGGAACATCCCAGCGCGAACATGGTCTGGAAGCAGATGTAGTCGTTCACGTTGCGCACGCCGTTGGCGTCGCAGTCGGCGTACGGGTCGGCCAGCGCGAACCTGGTCTGGAAGCAGATGTAGTCGTTGACATCCAGCGTGCACGAGAAGTTGCAATCTGGATAGCAACGCGGTTCGCGCAGCGGGCAGTTGCCAGGTCCGCCATAGGCACCCATGTCGCTTCGTACTTGACCCGCTCCAGGCGGTCGACAGAGGTCCTCTGCCGTTTCCACGCCCGCGTCGATGCAGGGTGAAGGGAACGGCGGCGCATCCGACAGCCGAAGGGAATCGGGGCAACACCCCGCGCTGGAGAGAAAGCCCGGGTTCTCGTTGATGTTTCCCGTCCCCGGTGGTGCCACCGCCGTACTGTCATGTACGTCAGAGAATGCAAACTGAACGTTACCGTTGTACTGGGGGCCAAACACGGTACCCGACGGATTGTTGAAAGCAAGGATGGAGCTCTCGATGTCGAGCGTTCCACCCAACCGCGCGACGGCAGTGTGGGAACCGTGAACCAACGTGCAGAAACGCAGTTGCGTCACGCCGGTTCCCACTGCGACAGCGGAGCCCTCTCGCACGTTTGTGCAGCCACCGGCCGTGGTCTGATTGCACTCGAACAAACAGTTGGTTGCAGTGACCGCCCCCCCAGCTGCGTACACACCCGCTCCCCGTGCGTAACTAGTCCCGCCGAAGAAGCAATCGCCCCCATTGGAAGGCTGTGCAATGTTGTTGCGGAACACACTTGTTGCTAGCGTCAGTGTGCCAAGTGACAAGTAGATGCCGCCACCTAGGGCTTCTACGTTGCAGGCAAAGCTGCTTGTGCAACGGCTGCGGCAGCGATTGTTTTCTATCGTGCATTCACTCAGCTGTGCATCCCCCGAGACGAACAGGCCACCGCCCCTGTAGTTGCCTGTCGAGTTGTTCGGGTTCGCGGTATTGCCGTGAACACGGCAGGCCGTCATTTGAAGCTGCGTGCCCGCTGCCATCTGAGCGTGCATCCCGCCACCGTGCTGGGCTGCAGTGTTGCCGATTATGGCGGTGTCGATCAAGACAAGGTCCCCTTGGGTAACATTGGCCTGAATACCGCCGCCCACCGTTGCGCACGTATTGTCCGCGATGGTGCACGACTCCAAAGTTGGTGCGCGCCCGCTCAGGATGCGGACGGCGCTCGAGTCGGAGCGCGAGATCGTGCAATGCGCAATGTGCGACCCCGGCAGGGCGCCCTGGAACTCGATGCCCTTCCATCGACCCATGGGATCCTTCGCCGTGATCACGACCGGTGCTTGCGCGGTGCCTTGAACGAGGATGCCTCCATTGACTCGGAGCTCGAATGGCCCGTCGACGAGCACGCAGACCCCTGGACCAATCGTGAGGGATTGAATGTCGATGTCCCCCGTGACGCAGTACGGCGATCCCGCCGTGGTCCACACCCCGCTCACCGGGCCCGGGGGCACAATCGTCGTGCAGTTGGGCCCGCACGGCTGGGCGATCGCCGGTGGTGGGCGCACCCCAGCGCCGAGAACGGTCAGCACCACCGAAGCGAGGCCGAACCGATGCCGCTGAGTCATCGCGTCTCTCCTGAGGTGCACAAGCGTCGATCGCGCAGCCACAACCCGCTCGCGCCCGGCGGTTTGCGTGCACCCGCCGCGGCGCGGGCCGTTGCATCCCGTACCCCTTCATGCCACAATGACGCCCGGCATCCCTCACGGATAGTCGGATTTCGGCGGAGCTTCGGCCATGACCGCGACCAGAACCACGCGCACGAGCCGGAGAGACGGGGTGGACGCCCCCTCGCGCGCGTACCTCGACCTTCTCTACGCCGACCTGCGCCGCTACGCCGGACGCCAGCTCCGGGGCGATGCCCTCGCCCGCACCCTCGGCCCCACCTCCCTCGTCCACGAGGCCTGGGCCCGCGTCCAGGGCACCGACGGCTGGGACAGCCGCGGACACTTCTGGGCCGCCATGGGCCGCAGCATGCGCCAGGTGATGCTCAACCGGGCCGCGGCCCA
>CAYWOF010000371.1:0-4094 GCA_964459825.1 uncultured Phycisphaeraceae bacterium
GCGTCGTAGGTGCCGTAGTAGTTGCCCACGCCGGCGTGGTCGCGCCCGACGATGAAGTGCGAGCAGCCGTAGTTCTTGCGCATGAGGGCGTGGTGGATGGCCTCGCGCGGGCCCGCGTAGCGCATGGCCGCGGGGAGGACCGTCACCATGGTGGTGGCGGGATTGAAGTACTTCTTCACGAGGATGCCGATGCACTCCATGCGGACGTCGGCGGGGATGTCGCCCTTCTTGGTCTCGCCCACAAGCGGGTGGATGAGCAGCCCGTCGCAGATCTCCTGGGCGCACTTGCAGACGTACTCGTGGGCGCGGTGGATCGGGTTGCGGGTCTGGAAGGCGACGACGGTCTTCCAGTTGCGCTTGGCGAACTCGGCCCGGGTCTGGGCCGGCGTCAGGCGTTGGTCGAGGAAGGCCTCCGGCCCCGTGGGCTCGACGCAGACGGTCAGGACATCGACGGGGCCGGCCAGGCACACGTCCCCCTCGGCCTGCACCTGGGCGACCCCGGGGTGGGCCGGGTCCTCGGTGCGGAAGACGCTGGGGATCTCCAGCTTCTTGTCGTGAACGAACTCCTCCTTCACGGTCATCACGCCCTGGAGGGTGCCGTTGGGGGCGTAGAGGGCGAGCCGCTGGTTGAGGCCCGGGACCTGGCTCTTGTTCACCGAGAGCAGGATCGGGATGGACCACGGCAGGCCGTTGGCGAGCGTCATCTTCCGGCAGACGCTCTCGAAGTCGTCCGAGCCCATGAATCCGGTCAGCGGGCTGAAGCCGCCGATGGCGATGAGCTCCAGGTCGCACGACTGCTTCGCGGTCAGGTTGATCCGCGGGAGCTTGGCGGCCTCGGCGGCCAAGGCCTTGGCCCGCGTCTCATCGACGACGCGATTGACGAGAGTTCCGCCGTGGGGGGCGATCAGGCCGCTCATGTCTATGGGCTCCTCGGGTTGGGGAGGGCGAGCATAGGGGCGGCGCTGCGGGATTCCAAGGGCGCGCCGTCCCCGGCCGGGAGTATCGGACCAGCCCGGGCGGGGCTTGACCCCGGCCAGCCCTCGAGGCGCGGCCGGGGGACGGGGCCCCCGGGCAAGGGCCCGACGGCATTCCGCGGGGCGCGGGGCCGTGCCCCACCGGGGGTTGGGATACAGTTGGCCCCGGTCCGGACCGATAGCACGGGCGGACCCGGATCAACCACGAAGAGGAGTCACCGTGACCACCGCCGCGCCTTCCACGAACATCCACTGGCACGAGGGAGACATCAGCCGCGACGAGCGGTGGAAGCACCTGGGCTGCAAGGGTGCGACGCTCTGGTTCACCGGCCTCTCGGGCTCGGGCAAGAGCACGATCGCCAGCGCCCTGGAGCAGGAGCTGGCCTACCGCAAGGTGCACTGCTACCGGCTCGACGGGGACAACATCCGCTTCGGGCTCAACACCGACCCCAAGTCGCTCATGGGGCGGGGGTTCCCGGAGGCCGCGGCCAAGCGCTTCGGCATCGGCTTCTCGGCCGAGGACCGGGCGGAGAACATCCGTCGCATCGGCGAGGTGGCCAAGCTGTTCGCCGACGCGGGGACGATCGCGCTGACGAGCTTCATCAGCCCGTACGTGAAGGACCGGGACCTGGTGCGCAAGGTCCACGCCGACGCCAAGCCCTCGGCGCTCGACTTCCTCGAGATCTACGTGGACACCCCGCTGGACGTGTGCGAGAGCCGCGACCCCAAGGGCCTGTACAAGAAGGCCCGGGCCGGAGAGATCAAGGGCTTCACGGGGATCGACGACCCGTACGAGCCGCCGCTCAAGCCGGAGCTGGTGCTCAAGACCGCGAGCCTGAGCGTGGAGCAGAGCGTGGCGGAGTGCCTGAAGCTGCTCAAGGGACGCGGGCTCATCCGCTGAGCGCGGGTGGGGGGTCAGTGAGGAGGGGGCTCATGCCCGACTACGCCAAGCTGCTGGAGGCCGGCCGCGCCGCCGTGGCCGACGCCTGCGCCGTGTGCCGCGAGGTCCAGCGCGGGATGGACAAGGTCCGCGCGATCATCAAGGACGACAAGAGCCCGGTGACGATCGCCGACTATGCGAGCCAAGCGGTGGTGGGGCGGGTGCTGGCGCAGCGCCTGGGGAAGATCAACCTGGTCGGCGAGGAGACCAGCGCCTTCCTGCGCAACCCGGAGCACCGCGCCCACCTGGACGCGACGCTCGCCGCCGTCCGCGGCGTCTGGCCCGACGCGACCGAGCGGGCCCTGCTCGACGCCATCGACGTCGGCGCGGGCGACCCCAACCACGACGGCTTCTGGACGCTCGACCCGATCGACGGCACCAAGGGCTTCCTGCGCTCGCAGCAGTACGCGGTGTCGCTCGCGTACATCGAGCGCGGCACGGTGGTGGTGGGGGTGCTGGGGTGCCCCAACCTCCCGGCGGACTTCGCCGCCCCGCTGGATGTGCCGGACAAACAGGGGCGGGTCTACTTCGCGATCAAGGGCCAGGGTGTGTGCGAGGCGTCGGCCGACCGGGTCGCGTCGCGCCCGGTCAGGCTCCAGCGCACCGAGCCCGCGCCCGGTGAGCCCATCCGCGTCTGCGAGTCGGTCGAGAGCGGGCACAGCAAGCAGGACGACACGGCGAGGATCCTCGAGTCCTTCGGCACGGCCAAGGACCCGGCACGCCTCGACAGCCAGGCCAAGTACGCGGTCGTGGCCCGCGGCCAGGCCGACGCCTACCTCCGCCTGCCCACGAAGAAGGACTACGTCGAGCGCATCTGGGACGTTAGCCGCCCCTGAACCCGCCGGTCCACCAGAGCCGATAAGACGCGGGACGAACCGGCCCGCGGCCATGGCCGTAGCAGCCGTCCGCCGCCGTGCCGATCCTCGGCGCCGCGTCCCAGGGGGATCACGATGGGATGGGAAGCCTGGTTCACCGCGGCGATGCTCCTCCTGATGCTGGGCGTGCTCGCCACCGGGCGCTACGCCACGGACGTCGTCATGGTGGGCACGCTCGGCGTGTTCCTGGTGACCGGGATCGTCTCGCCCGATGAGGGATTCCGCGGCTTCTCCAACACCGGCCTGCTGACGGTCGCCTTCCTCTACATCGTCGCCACCGGCCTGCAGGAAACGGGGGGCATGGGCCTGCTCACCACGCGGCTCCTGGGCCGGCCGCGGACCGCCCTCCAGGCCCAGGCCCGCTTCGTGGGCCCGGTCGCGGTCATGTCGGCGTTCCTCAACAACACGCCCCTGGTGGCGATGTTCCTCCCCGTGCTGCGCGAGCTGAGCCGCCGGGCCCGGATCCCCGCCTCGCAACTGTTCATGCCCCTCTCGTTCGCGGCGATCCTCGGGGGTGCGTGCACGCTGATCGGGACGAGCACGAATCTCGTGGTCTACTCGCTCATCGAGGGCCACAACAAGGGCAAGCCGCCCGACCAGGCGCTCCCGCAGATGGGGATGTGGACGATCTCGCTCGTGGGCGTTCCGGTCGCTCTGGTGGGGGTCGCGTACATGCTCCTTCTGGGGCGGCGCCTCCTGCCCCATCGCGCGGGCCAGGCGGGCGCGGGCGACAACGGCGCCGCGCGCGAGTACATGACCGCCATGAAGGTGTCGCCGGGCGCCCCGATCATCGGCCGGACGATCGAGGGCGCCGGGCTGCGCCACCTGCCGGGGCTGTTCCTCAGCCGCATCGACCGGCGCGACGTCTCGATCCTGGCGGTCGGGCCCGAGGAGAAGCTCGAGGAGGGCGACGTCCTGGTCTTCGTCGGGGCGCTCGAGTCGGTGGTGGACCTCCAGAAGATCAACGGGCTGGTGCCGGTCGCGAGCGGCGCGCCCGAGCACTACCGCCCGAAGATGGCCCTGGTCGAGGCGGTGATCGCCCCGTCGTCCCCCCTCGTCGGACGCACCGTGCGCGACTCGGAGATCCGCACGCGCTACGGCGCCGTGGTCATCGCCGTGCACCGCCTCGGGCATCCCCTGCGCGGCAAGGTGGGGGACATCGTGCTGCGCCCCGGCGACACGCTGCTCCTGGAGACCGACCGCGGCTTCGCCGCGCGCTACCGCCACTCGCAGGAGTTCTACCTCGTGAGCGCCCTCGAGGGCTCGGCCTCGCCGCGCCTCGAGCGCACCGAGCGCGTCGAGACG
>CAYWOF010000372.1:0-4091 GCA_964459825.1 uncultured Phycisphaeraceae bacterium
CCCTGGGCGCGGTGGTCTCGCGGACAACGCCAATCTCGATGTCGAACGGTGTCACGACCCTGCCCGCGGGCCCCGGGCACATCGGGACCGATCTCCGCGACGACCACCCCGTCTCGTTCCCCTACGACGCGTCGCTGGCCGCACGCGACCCGCACGTACGCGACCCCGCCCTCCTGCCGCCGGAGATCCGGCTCGATGTCAACCGCGAGCTGCAGTGCACATCCTGCCACGATGCGCACGACAACCGCTACGGCGACTTCCTCGTGATGAGCAACGAGGGCTCGCGCCTGTGCCTCTCCTGCCACCAGGTCGGGCCCACGACGGTCGATGCGCACCAGTCCTGCGAGGCCTGCCACACCCCGCACACCGCCCCCAGCGGGCCATACCTCCTCAGGCGGCCCAACATCACGCAGACCTGCCAGTCGTGCCACGACGGCTCCCACCCCAACGCCGCGGACATCTCCGCAGACCTCCGCAAGATCTCGGTCCACGACACCGACAGCCCCGTGGACCCCCCTCTCCCCCTCTCGGACCACGCCTCCTGCGCCGACTGCCACGACCCCCACACGATGGGGATGGGCTCCGGCGGGGCCCCCGCGGTCCACGCCCACTTCGGGCGCACCCCCGGCGTCGGCCTCGCCGGCTCGCCGGTGAACGCCGCGGCCTACGAGTACGAGGTCTGCTTCCGCTGCCACGCCGACGCTAACCCCCATCAGCCCTGGGTCCCGCGCCGGATCGCCCAGAACAACACGCGCCTCGAGTTCAACCCCGGCGCGATCTCCTACCACCCCGTCGCCGCCCCCGGCCGCAACCCCGATGTCCCCAGCCTCCGCCCGGGGTGGACCGAGGCAAGCGTCATGTATTGCAGCGACTGCCACAACTCCGACACCGGGCGCGGCTCCGGCGGCTTCGGGCCCGACGGTGTCCACGGCTCCAACACCCGGCCGCTGCTCAGGCACCGCTACTCAACCGCCGACTTCACGACCGAGAGCCCGCAGGCCTACGCCCTCTGCTACGCCTGCCACGACCGCTCGAGCATCCTCGACGACGAGTCGTTCCCCGAACACAAGAAGCACATCGTCGATGTCAAGGCGCCGTGCGCGGCCTGCCACGATGCCCACGGGATCGCCTCCGGCCAGGGTACACCCACAGGGAACTCGCACCTCATCAACTTCGCCACCCGGATGGTCTTCCCCGACAGCCGGACCGGACGCCTGGAGTTCCGCGACGGCGGCATGCTCCGGGGAGAGTGCTTCCTGCGCTGCCACGGCGAGGACCACTCTCCTGAGAGCTACCCCTGAGCCGCCTCACTTGGGCGCGGCGGGGGCGTCCGAGGGAAGGGCGGGCTCGTCCAGGAAGCGGCGCAGCGCCTCGCGGTAGTGCTCCAGCGACTTGGCGGTCTGCCCCTGGTGCTCGTAGATCCGCCCCAGGTAGTAGTGCACGCGGGCCGGGTCGGGGTTGAGGACCAGCGCCTCGCGCAGCAGCGCCTCGGCCTCCGCGAGCCGGTTCTGGCGGAAGAGCACGATCCCCTGGACCTGCTTGGCCCGCCGGTACGCCGGCTCGGCCTCCAGCACCGTGCTCACCAGCTTCTCGGCCTCCCCCAGGTCGCCCGTCAGGAGGGCCAGGTCGGCCAGGTCGAGGGTGATCTCGGGATTGGCCGGGTCCTGCTCGCGGGCCTTGAGCAGCTCCTCGCGGGCGCTGCTGATGAGCCCCTTCTCGCGCAGGAACCGGGCCGCGGCCCGGTGCGCCGAGGCGCGGCTCTTGGGCGAGGCGTCCGCCGGCGGGTGCGCCTTAAGCCGCTCCTCGAGTTCCTTGTCGGAGAGCAGCCCGGCCGTGTGCCGCACGAACGCGTCGAGCACGTGCGTGTAGTCCGCCTCGCACAGCGAGAGCACGTGCGAGAGCTTCCCCTCGCGGTCCACGACGATCGTCGTGGGGAAGACGATCAGCCCCAGTTTGCCGTAGAGGGCGCGGTCGGCGTCGAAGCCCAGCGGCGTCTCCAGCCCGCGCTCCTGCCGGAAGCGCTCGTAGTAGGGCTTGTGCACCACGTCGGCCGTGACGTGCACCAGCGCGATGTCGGCCTGCCCGATCGCCGCCACGACGTCCCGCGAGCCCATCGCGGCCAGCTCCGAGCTGCGCTGCTCCGCCGACAGGCACACCATCACCACGATCGACCCCTTCAGGGTCTCGCTGTCCACCAGTTGCCCGTCGATGGTGGGGAGCTTGTACGCGGGGACGGGCTCGCCCCGTTTGACGTTCCGCAGCTCGTCGGCCGCCGCCGCGAGCGGTGCGAGCGCGAGGCAGGTCGCGAGGACCTTCCAGCAAAGCCTGTGACGTTTCATATGCCTTCCTTCACTCTGCCGGCCGCGGGGGCCGTGTTTCCCTGTTACCTGTTCTTCTTCGGTGGTTCCACGCGGACGCCGGGCACGAGGTCCTCCCCGCGCCAGCCGTCGGAGTCCTCGCGCGCCGGGTACACCACCGGGTCGGTCCGCCGGTACTCCAGCGCCGTGTGGCAGCCGGCGCCGCACCGGCCCCCGTCGGCGATGGTCTCGAACTTGATCGGCAGCTTCCACCCCGCCGGCCCGAAGGGGACCTCGTCGCGGATGTGCCGCTCGGCGTCGGCGGCGTGCGCGTCGTGGCAGATGCGGCAGGACCGCCCCTTGGTGTCCCGGTTCACGTGGACGTAGTGCAGGTTGCGGTCCCCGTTCCGGAAGCCCGTCACCGTGTCGGTCCGCGAAAGCAGCACGAGCTGGCGGTCGTGGCAGCGGAAGCACAGCGCGTAGGCGTTCTCGCTGAAGGGGTAGTACAGGTCCGAGGGGTACTCCTCCGTGAGGAGCCGCCGGTGGCCCCCCCCGTGGATGTTGTGGCACACGACGCAGCTCCGCTGGGCGATCACGCCGTGCAGACTCTTGCCCTTCTCGATGAGCGTCTTCATGTCCGGCAGCACGCTGCCGTCGTCGGACTCGATGGTCTTGTTGTGGCACTCAAAGCACAGCGCCATGGGCTCGTCCCGCAGCAGCGCCGCGTGGCTCCCGGCGTGCGCCCTGTGGCAGTTCAGGCACGAGCGCTCCGTCGTCACCGCGGCGTGCTGCGTCGCCGCCGTGCTCACCGTGGCCCCGATGTCCGCGTGGCATCCGCCGCAGAGCGTCACCGGGTCGGCCGAGAGGATCGCCGGGTGGTTGGTGGCGTGGGGGTCGTGGCACACCATGCAGTCCCCCTCCGCCGGCTCGTGCACCAGCGGCTGCTGCTCGATCTCCAGCCCGGTGGTGACGTGGCACCGCAGGCACAGGTCCCGCCCCTGCGCGCTCAGCAGCCGCGGGAACCTGGCCGCGTGCGGCTCGTGGCAAGCGCCGCACGCCCCCGCCGACGCCGGGCCGTGGACCGTGTCGTGGGCCCCCGTCACGTCCCGGTGGCAGGTCTTGCAGGCGTCGGCGTACCGCTCCCCGCGCAGCAGCGTGGCGTCGCGCCCCCCGTGCGGGTTGTGGCAGGAGAGGCAGTCGCCCGCGGCGAAGGGCTCGTGCGGGATGGAGTTGGCCGGCGCGTCCACGACGTGGCAGAGCTGGCACGTGGCGGTGCGCTCCCGCACGTCGGTGAACGTGTGCGTCAGCGGGTCGGTGAGCGTGTGGCAACTGTCGCAGCCGTTCACGTGCACCGGGCCGTGGAGGTACTTGTGGGACTTGACGCCGGGGTGGCACTCCGCCGTCACGCACCCCTCGCGCGGGACGACCGTCGTGGGCGGCTCGGCCGTCGAGCCCGTCGCGTCCAGCGCCGGCGGCTGGGCACGCAGCGGCCCGCCGAGGCAGGCCAGGACCAGAAGCAGCAGTGGGGCTCTCATGGAGCACCCCCTTCCTGGAGTGTGGGAAGATCCCGCCGGTAGCTGAGCGGCTCGTGGCATCCCGGCGAACAGGACCCGCCCGTCTCCGTGAGAACAAAGCCGATCGGCATCTGCCAGCTCGACCCCTCGTACGCCACCGTCTCGGCCATGAGCCGCGGCAGGCTGCCGGCGTGCACCGCGTGGCAGTTCCCGCAGCCCCGGGCCTGCCCCCCGTTGGTCGCGTGGACGCGGTGGAGGTTCGTGGACCCGTCGCGGACGT
>CAYWOF010000373.1:0-1718 GCA_964459825.1 uncultured Phycisphaeraceae bacterium
CCTTCAACTTCCCCAACGCGGTCTGGGCCTGGAACGCCATGATCGCCGCGGTCTGCGGCGACTCCGTGGTGTGGAAGCCCAGCCTGCTCGCCCCCCTCACCGCCCTGGCCTCCAACGCCATCGCGGACCGCGTGGCCACGGCGCTGGGCCATCCCGGCGTCTTCCGGCTGCTGATCGGCGCCGACGACGCCGTGGGCGAGCGCCTCATCGCCGACCGGCGCCTGCCGCTGATCTCCGCCACCGGGTCCTGCCGCATGGGCCGGCGCGTCGGGCAGGTCGTCGCCGCGCGCCTGGGGCGCACGCTCCTCGAGCTCGGCGGCAACAACGGCGTCATCGTCCACCACGATGCGGACCAGGACCTGGCCGCGCGCTACGTCGTCTTCGCCGCCGTCGGTACCGCGGGCCAGCGCTGCACCAGCACGCGCCGGCTCATCGTCCACGAGCGCATCGCCGACGCCTTCGTCGAGCGCCTCGCCCGCGTCTATCGCACCATCCGGGTCGGTGATCCCATGGCCGAGGGCACGCTCGTCGGGCCGCTCATCAACGAGCGCGCCGTCGAGGGGTTCGCCGGAGCGGTCGCCGCCGCCCGCGCGCAGGGCGGCGCCGTCGTCGTCGGGGGCGGTCCGGCCGCGGTGCCGGGGCTCAAGGGGCACTTCGTCCAGCCGACCATCGTCCGCGCACCGGCCACCAACCGCCTCCCCATCGCCGCCGAGGAGACCTTCGCCCCCATCCTGTATGTCTTCACCTACCGCGAACTCGAGGAGGCGATCGCCCTCCACAACGGGGTCGCGCAGGGGCTCAGCTCGGCCATCTTCACCACCGATGTCCGCGTCTCCGAGCGGTTCCTCGCCCCCTCGGGCTCCGGCAGCGACTGCGGTCTGGCCTACGTCAACCTCGGCACGAGCGGGGCGGAGATCGGCGGAGCCTTCGGGGGCGAGAAGGACACCGGGGGGGGGCGGGAATCGGGGTCGGACGCCTGGAAGGCGTACATGCGCCGGCAGACGGCTACGATCAACGCCGGCTCGGAGTTCAACCTGGCACAGGGGATTCGCTTTGAGTAGTCAGCAACGGACCGCCGACGCCCTGGCCGAGGCGGCGATCGCCGAGATCAAGCCGGGCATGATCGTGGGACTGGGCACGGGGCGCACCGCCTCGCGGGCGATCCAGGCCCTCGCCGAGCGGGTCAGGGACGAGAAGCTCGACATCCGCTGCGTGCCCACCAGCCACGCCACCGAGACCCTCGCCAAGTTCCAGGGCCTCAACCTCGTGGACTTCGCCATGATCGAGCGCGTGGACTACCTCTTCGACGGCGCCGACGAGGTCGACCCGCAGATGCGCATGCTCAAGGGCGGCGGCGGCGCCATGACCCGCGAGCGCATCGTCGCCGCGGCCAGTGACCGGCGCGTCTACATCGTCGACGAGTCCAAGCTCGTCGATCGCCTCGGCCAGCGTTCCACCCTGCCCATCGCCGTGCTGGCCTTCGGCCTCGCCAGCGTCCGCTCCCACCTGCGCGACCTGGGCCTCCACGGCGTCGTCCGGCGCACCCTCGACGGCCACCTCTTCGTCTCCGACAACGGCAGCCTCATCATCGACGTCACCCTCGAGGACCGCGACGTGGAGGACCTGGCCTGCCAGCTCAACGCCGTCGCGGGCGTCATCGACCACGGCCTCTTCCTGACCGAGGCCGACGAGATCCTCGTGGACACGCCGCGCGGCAT
>CAYWOF010000373.1:1728-4089 GCA_964459825.1 uncultured Phycisphaeraceae bacterium
GGCATCGAGCGCATGACGCGTCCCGAGACGCCCGGGCGATAGCCGGGCACGTTCAATCCGCTGTCTCTTCGAGCTCGTGCGCTGGCAGACGCCCGCACTCCGGGCATGGTGCCCCCGGCGGAAGCCCCTTCAGGTTGTAGCGGCAGCTCGGACAGGTGCCCGACCGAGGGACCCACACCATGACGAGCGTTCGAATCGGCGTCCGCCCGAATGCCGCGAGCGCCAGCAGGGCGCCCGCATAGCACGACATGTTCAATCCCACATCGAAGTGATCGCCGTAGCCGAGGAACGGCACCGCGACCTGGAAGTCGTACCGCGACAACCCCAGAAAGCGAGGGAGGCAGTCGTCGCAGAGGCAGCCATCGTAGTCCTTGACCCACGCCGTGAGCCCCACTCTCCACTCGAAGAGCGGATCCACGAGCGTGAGGTGCTGGAGGCCGAAGGAGCCAATCACCACCGCGGCAATGGCCAGCAAAATCCGCAGGCGGCGTATCTGGCGATCGGGCGACATCGAACCTCCAACGGGCCCATCCACGGGACCCAGGCCGATGCGCTCCCGTGATCGCCGCGGTTCCAGCAGCTACTGCCCCTGCGCCAGCGAGTACCCCCGGTGGCCGTCGAAGGCCCGGAGGAGGTCGTAGCTCGCGACGAGGTGGCGTTCCGCGACGCGTTGCAGGAGGGTCAGGGCGGGCCCCTGGCCGAGCGTGCCCGGAACGATGCCGTCGCGAAGCTCGAACCGCACGCGGTAGTAGTCCACGCACTCGGTGAAGACCGAGCCGGTGGGCCAGACCTGGGTGCCCCGGTTGGAGATGAGCGTCAGGCGGAAGGGCGTGTCCTGGGCCAGGCGCCCCATCTGCTCGGCGAGCTCGATCGTCGAGACCCGCGTGTCCAGGTAGACGTCGAACCCCGCCACGTGCGACACCACGTTCGCGAACGTCCGCAGCAGGGGCTGGCTGGTGGGCCGACGCGGCGGGGTGTGCGTGGGCGGGACGCCCGGCGGGACCTCGCAGGGCGGCACCGTGCGCGGCGTGCGCCCCAGCCGCTCGATCAGCGCCGCCGTGTAGGCCCCGGTCCCCACCGGCGGATGGGCCTCGTCCCCGAAGTCCGACGTGCGCACCCCGTCCTCGAGCCCGCACAGGAGCGCGTTCTCGATCAGGCCGGCCTCGTGGAGCAGCCCGACGTGGCGCAGCAGGAGCAGCCCGGAGAGCATGAGCGCCGTCGGGTTGGCGATGCCGCGCCCGGCGATGTCCGGGGCCGTCCCGTGCACGGCCTCGAAGATGCTGATGTGGTCCCCGATGTTGGCGCTGGGCGCGAAGCCCAGCCCGCCCACCAGCCCCGCGGCCAGGTCGGAGACGATGTCGCCCTGCAGGTTGGGGAGCACGATCATGTGGAACTGCTGGGGCTTCATGACGAGGCCCATGCACAGGGCGTCGATGATCGTGTCGGCGGTCTCGACCTCCGGGAACTCGCGGGCGACCTCGCGGAAGCGGTCGAGGAAGAGCCCGTCGGTCATCTTCATGATGTTGGACTTGTGGGCGCAGTGGACCTTGCGGATGCCCAGACGGCGCGCGGTGCGGAAGGCGAAGCGGTGCACCTGGTCCGACCCCGGCGCGCTGATGAGCCGCTTGCACTCGACCACGTCGTTGGTCATGCGGTGCTCGATCCCGCCGTACGTGTCCTCGATGTTCTCGCGCACGACGTAGAAGTTCACGGGCACGCCGGCGCGCGAGTAGAGCGTGGGCACGCCGGGGAGGGCGCGGATCTGGCGCAGGTTGGCGAACGCGCCCCAGAGCTTGCGGGCCGTCACGTTGATGGACTTGCCGCCGCCGCCCTTCATGGTGGCCATCGGGCCCTTGAAGAGCAGCCCGCTCTCCTCGGTCACGCGGATGGCCTCGTCCGTCATGCCGCGGGTGTTGCCGCGCTCGAACACCGCCCGCCCCATCTCGACGGGGACGAACTCGACCTTCTTCTCCACGCCCGCGGCCCGGAACAGGTCGAGCGTGGCGCCCATGATCTCGGGGCCGATGCCGTCGCCGGGGGCCAGGGCCACCCTGATCTTCGTGGACATGGAATCTCCGTGAGTAGGGGGGCCAAGGATAGGTTCGGTCAGCCCGGGCACGGAGTTGAGGCACCCCCGGTCGGTGGAAGCGAGGCCTCGCGGCGATACGCCGTTTCCGCTTCAACGTCTCCCCCTCCGGCCGTCTGGCGTCTCACCGATTCACCGCCGGTCGATCCCCGTCGTCGCGCTGGGCGGGCTGAAGACGTCGAGGACGACGGTCTCCTCCAGGGCCTCGGCGCCGTGCGGAAGGTTCGAGGGCAGGTGGATGACCTCGCCGGGGCCGAGCGTTGCCTCGCGCTGTC
>CAYWOF010000374.1:0-4074 GCA_964459825.1 uncultured Phycisphaeraceae bacterium
CGTCCGGAGGTCCGGAGGACCGGCGTCGGGCGGGACTCCTCGAGGCCGAGCGGTCGCTGCGCGCGCCCCTGTTCCTGGCGCGGGCGTGCGTCGTGCTCGGCGCCGCCGCACCCTCGGACCTCGAGCGTCAGGAGCACGCGTCCGCCGCCCTGGGGGCGCTGTCGGACGTCGCGATGCCCGAGCAGCCGGCCGAGGCGGTGCGGCGCGGGACGATGGGCGCCGCCCGCCTCCTGCGCGCTCGCCCGGGCGATGCGGAGGAGGCGCTGCGCGACTTCCTCTGGGCCATCGACGCCTCCCTTCTGCCCGGCGGGGCGGGGAGCGTCCCGCCCTCGGCCCTGGCGCAGGCCTGGCTCGGTGCGATTATCGCGTCCGAGCGGGTCGGGCAGCTCGACCTGCTGCTCGAGCAGTTCCGTGCCGCGCGCGAGCGCCCGCCCTTCGCACCGGTCCCGGGCCGGCCCGATCCGCTGCTGGCGGCGTTGTCGGCCGATGCCATCGCGCGGGCGCGCATCGCGGAGTGGCGGCGAACGGGCGCGGTGCGCGCCCTGGCGCGAGGCCTGGACGAGGAGATCTCCCTCCTCGACCGGCCCGACCTGGCCCTGGAGCCCGAGCAGCGCCGGGCCATCATCTATGAGAAGCTGGCGGCGCTCACCACCCGCGACATGCCCTTCGGCGAGCTGGCGCCCGTCGTGACGCTCGCGCGCGCCGTGGTGCTGGGTCGGGGCGGGGGAACCGACCCTCCCGGCGGCCTGGAGGAGTCCCTTGGGCTGCTGCGGGGGCTGGCGGAACGGGCGGACGCGGGCGACCTCCGCCCCGAGGCCCTGTGGGAGCTGGCCGTGCTCCGGTCGCGGTGGGGCGGGTCGCGGGGACGGGTCGACGCGGGTGCCGCGCTGCTGCGACTGGCGCGCGAGTGGCCCGGGCATGGGCGCGCGGGCGAGGCGATCGGCGCGAGCGTCGCGCTGACGCGTGACGCCGACGCGGCGCTCCACCGCGAGGCCCTCGAACTCGCCGCCTCATCGTTCGGCTCGCGCCCGGAGATCGATGCGTGGCGTCTGGAGCTGGCCGGTCTGCTGCTGGGCCCGGACCCGGCGCCGGATGCGCCCCCGCGGCCCGCCGAGGACCACGCCCGGGCCCTGGCCCTGCTGGAGGCAATCGCGCCGGACTCGGCGCGCGCCCCCGAGGCGCTCCGGATGTACCTGGACGTCTGCGAGGGCGATGCGCGGTCGGCCTGGGAACGACTCGGCGCGGCCCGGCGCGCCGGGGACCAGGACGGCGTCCAGCGCATCGCCCGCGACGAACTGGTCCCCGTCACCAGTCGCGCGGCGACCTTCCTCGAGAAGCACGCGTCATCGGCGGGAGGGCCGGCCGCCGACCGGACCCGGCTCGAGCACGCCGAGGCGCTCGTCGAGACGGGGGGCGGTCCGGGCGGGAGGGCCGCCGAGGCCCTGCCGATCCTGCGCGAGCTCGCCGGGCGCGCCGAGGGCACGGCCGACGGACCGGCGCGCGTGCGCCTGGCCCTGGCGCGAGCCCAGCAACTCGCCGGGGATGAGGTGGGGGCGTTCGCGACGCTGCGCGAGCTGGTCGCGGCCGCCGATGGCGCCGGCGCGACCGTCCGGGATGATCGCTACTGGCACGCCTGGTGCCTCATGCTCGAGATCCTGCGCGACCAGAACGGAGCCGGCAACCGCACGGGGGCGATCCGGGCGCAGATCGCGCGCCTGGAGAGCGCCGATGGCACGCTCGGAGGCGAGCCGTGGCGGACCCGGATCGCGCGGGTCCGCGACCATCCCCGGCCGTGATCCGGGCCGGCGCCCGACGTCGGCACGCGGGCGGTGCCGGGGGCCGGTACACTCCCGGCGTGTCCTCCGGATGGGAATGGCTCGACGCCCTGCGCGGGCGTTTTCTGGTCTTCGAGGGTCCCGACGGCTCGGGAAAAACGACGCAGCTGCGCCGCCTGGCCGGCCGGTGCCGCGACGCGGGCCTGGCCGTCTGCGAGGTGCGCGAGCCCGGCGGCACGGACGTGGGGGAGCGGATCCGGGCCATCCTGCTCGACCACGCCCACCGCGACATGTCACTGCGCTGCGAGATGATGCTCTACATGGCCAGCCGGGCCCAGCTCGTAGAGGAGCGGATCCGCCCGGCCCTGGGCCGGGGCGAGCTGGTCCTCGCGGACCGGTTCGTGCCGTCGACGCTGGCGTATCAGGGCGCCGCGGGCGGGCTGCCCGAGGCCGACATTCGGGCGGTGGCGCGGGTCGCCACGATGGGGGCGATACCGGACTTGATTGTCATCTTCGATGTCGACGAGGGGATCTCGGCGCGCCGGGTGGGGGGGGAGCCGGATCGGATGGAGGCCAAGGGGAGCGAGTACCATCGGCGCGTGCGCCAGGGGTACCTGGCGCAGGTCCGGGCCGACCCGGTCGGGCACGCCCGGATCGACGCGGGCGAGTCGGAGGAAGAGGTCTGGAGGTCGGTCGTCGACCTCTTGCGGGCGCGTGTGGCGGGCCGAGCGAGCGGCGCGGGCGGAACTCCGGGAGTCGGGCGCGGTGCGTGAGCTGGCGTGGGTGATGTGGGTGGCGGCCGCCTTCTTGAGCGGATCGGTCCCGTTCGGCCTGCTCATCGGGCGGCGCCACGGTCTCGACATCCGCCGGCACGGGTCGGGGAACATCGGCGCCGCAAACGTGTTCCGCGTCCTGGGCCCGCGGGCCGGCGCGCTGTGCTTCGTGCTCGACGTGCTCAAGGGCTTCGCCCCGACGCTGGCCGCGGGCATCGCCATGGACCTGGTGCCGGGGACGATCAGCGCCGCACCGATCAGTGGCAATCAGGCGTCGCTCTGGCTCCTGGTCACGGCGGCGCCGGTGCTCGGGCACATGTTCTCGCCGTGGATGGGTTTCCGCGGAGGAAAGGGCGTGGCCACCGGGCTGGGGGCGCTCCTGGGCGTCTACCCGTACCTCACGGTGCCGGCGCTCGCCGCCCTGGGCGTGTGGGGCCTGGTCGCCGCGGCCACGCGTTACTCCAGCCTGGCGTCGTGCCTGGCGGCCGTCTCGATGCCCGCGTGGGTGTACCTGTGGACCCGGGCGGGATGGATGAAGTGGACCGTCGGCGAGGCGTCGGGCTCCACGCCCGACCACATCGGACACCGGCCCTACGGCTACGCGCCGTTCTTCGTGGTGACCGGCGCGATGGCGCTGATCGTGATCTGGAAGCACCGCGCCAACATCCGGCGCATGCTCGCCGGACGCGAGCCCAAGCTGGGCCAGCGCGTGAAGGTCCGGTCCGCGGCATCGGCCTGAGCTATCGGGCCTCGGGCTGGGCGGGTCATCGCGACTGCATCGGGGTTATCGCGCCGCCCGTCGTCGGGCACGCCCGCGCGCGCGCACCCGGGGGCGTGCCGATTCGATACTCCCTCTCGGCCCGGAGGACCACGCCATGCTCAGGCTCACGTACCACGAGCGGGATTGCCACGAGGAAGACCTTCCCGAGAGCTACCCGTTCCCGCGCGGGGGCCTTCGGGGCGCGCGGGAAGCGCCGCTCGACGGCGGCGCCTGCGAGGCCGCCCGACAGGTCGAGCGCGCGATGGACGGCGTGCAGTCGCGCCTGGACAACCTGCGCCTGGTGCTCGGGTTCGATGACGAGCCGGGCGACCGCCCGCGCGCGGCCTGACGCCTCCGCCCCTCAGTCACGCGCGACGCGCAGGGCCACGACCGTCTGGTCGTCGGCGCGATCGGCCAGCCCCGCGAACTGGCGCAGCTCCCAGTAGAGGCGCTCGACGATCCGCGCCGCCGTGGCGTCCGGCTCGGCCCCGAGCAGCCCGAGCAGGGCCTCGGCCACCCGCGCGCGCCCGAAGCGCTCGCCGGCGAAGCTCACCGTGTCGGGCACGCCGTCGGTCAGGGCGACGAGCGCGTCGCCGGGGGCCAGGTCGAACATGCCCCGCTCGTAGCGCTCGCCCGGGCTGATGCCCACGGGCAGCCCGCCCACGGTGAGGCGATGGACATCGGCGGGCCCGGGCGCCCGCCCGCGCGCGACGCGGACCACCAGCGTCGGCTCGTGCCCGGCCGAGCAGTAGGTCAGGCGCAGCGT
>CAYWOF010000375.1:0-4056 GCA_964459825.1 uncultured Phycisphaeraceae bacterium
AGTGGGGGATCTGCCAGACGAACATGATCAGGAAGAGCGACCAGGGCCCGGGGTCGCGCAGCGCGTTGAGCGTCGGATCGGCGGCCGCGGCCGTCCAGCCGATCAGGGGCGGCAGGGCGCCGGGCACCGCGCCCACGATCGTGGCCAGTGGGGTGACCGGCTTGAGGGGCGTGTAGAGCAGCAGGTACGTCGCGATGGTCACCGCGGAAACGATCGCCGGCGTCGCGCGCCCCGTCGCCAGCCACAGGAGGCCCACCCCCGCGAGGCAGAGGATCAGGCCTGCCACAAGGACCGCGCCGGGCGCCAGCCGCTGCTGGGGGAGCGGACGGACGCAGGTGCGCGGCATCAGGGCATCGCGGTCGCGCTCGGCCCACTGGTTGAGCGCGTTGGCCCCGGCGGCCGAGAGGCCCGTGCCGACCAGCGCGCCCAGCGCGGACCACGCGAGGGTCGCGGGTTCCCAGCTCCTGGTCAGGGCCGCGAGGGCGAAGCCCACGCCCGAGGTGATGGTGACCAGGCGCGTGATCCGCGGCTTGGTGGTCTCGACCAGGGCCTGGGCGATGGCACGGAGCGAGGGGGCGGGGCTGGCGGCGGCTTCCACGGCGGACGAGGCGTATCGCGTCACGAAGGCGGCTCTCCGAGCGGCGCTCCGGCCTTCCATGGCACACGCGGGCGGAGGGCGGGACACCGGGCCGATTGTAGCCGGTCGCCATGGCCGTTCGGGCTAGACTTGGTGGCGGGTCCCGGTAGCTCAGGTGGACAGAGCAGCGGTCTTCTAAATCGCAGGTCGGAGGTTCGAATCCTCCCCGGGACGCTTGGTGCGCCGGCCGCCGGCGCGCGGGAACCCCGACCGGGCGGCCGAGGAAGGCACGCCACCCGATCGGGGCCCCGTGGAAGGCGGCAGGCGGAGGGAGGAACGCCCGCGCCGTGTGCTCGCGCTCCGGGGAGCGCGGGGAGTTCGCGGTCAGCGGCAACCGAGGGCGAAAGCCGTCTGGAAGGCGATGTAGTCGTTGACGTTGAGCACGCCGTTGCTGTCCATGTCCGCCCGGGGGTCGCCGAGGGCGAAGGCGGTCTGGAAGGCGATGTAGTCGTTGACGTTCAGCACGCCGTCGGCGTTGAAGTCGGGCCGGCAGATGACCAGGTTGTTGATGAAGACCGAGGTCGTGTCGCCATCCCGGTTGGTGATGGCGAAGTCCGTGGCCTGATCACGGTCGAAGTCGGCGGTGGCGATCCGCTCCGGAACCGTCCCCGAGGGCAGAACGATCGGTGCGCCGAACGCGCCCGAACCGTTGTTGGCCAGCAGGCCGACCGTTCCCGAGTCCTCGTGGACCACGATGACGTCGAGCGAGGGGTTGCCGTCGAGCTTGGCCAGGGCGAGCTCGCCGGGATTGGCGCCGCCCGAGGCGACACTCGCGGGGGTGCCGAATAGGCCTCCGGCGTTGCGGAACGTCGTGACGAAGTTGTCGGCGGTGAAGACGGCGTCGGCGTCGCTGTCGCCGTCGATGTCGCCCAGCGCCACCCCGGTGGGGCGCACGTTGGGACCGACCAGCACGGTCGCGGTGACGGAGAAGACGCCGGCGTTGTTGGTCAGCACGGAGAAGGTGCGGTCATCGTGGTTGGTCACCACGAGGTCGATGTCCGTGTCGCCGTCCACATCCGCGCCCGCGATCGCCCGTGGGTCGTTGCCCACCGGGAGGGTCGCGCCGGCGAACGAACCGGCGCCGTTGTTGAGCAGGATCGTCACGCTGTTGGCGTCGCGGTTGACCACGGCCAGGTCGAGGGAGGCGCCGGCGTCGAGGCGCGCCGCCACGATGCCGCGCGGGTTCGTGCCGACCGGGGCGTTGCCGGCCGAAGCGAAGGCGCCGGCCCCGTTGTTGAGCATGATCCGCACGGCGCCGGAGTTCTGCAGGGCGATCACGAGGTCGAGGTCGGCGTCGCCATCCACATCGGCCGCGACCATCGCGCCGGCGCCCACGCCGGCGCCGAGGGGCGTGCCCACGGGCGCCGCGAAGCCGCCGGCGCCATCGCCGGCGAAGAACCGGAGCGTGTCGGGATTGTCGGTGACGACCGCGAGGTCGGGGCGCTGGTCGCCGTTGAAGTCGCCGGCCGCGACGCCGCCGGGTCGTTGGGCGGTGACCAGGTTCGACGCGGGGGCGAACGAGATCTGGGCGCCGGCGGCCTGCGTCAACAGCAGGACCGAGGCGCCGGTGAGGGCCAACACGTTCTTCTCCATTCTGCGTGCTCCTTTCCGGGGATGGGGGAACCGACCCGGCCCGAAGATGCCGGGCGATGCGGACAACCCGGGTTGCAAGCCGTGTGCCAGAGCCGGTGGGGGCCTGCGGCCGCGGAGTCGGTCTCGGGCCGGGCCCGCACCGGCCAGGCCTGGCCGGGCGAGCGGCAGCCGTGGCCGACTCTCAAGCAGCAGGGCGCGGTGCGCGTCGAATGGAGGGGGCCACCCCGGTGACGATTCGCCGTGGGTTGGCAAGTCTTCAGGAGCAGCCGAGCGCGAAGGCCGTCTGGAAGGCGATGTAGTCGTTCACGTTGAAGGCGCCATCGCCGTTGAAATCGGCGCGCGGGTCGCGCAGGGCGAACCCCGTCTGGAACGCGATGTAATCCAGGACGTTGAGGGCGCCATCGGCGTTGAAGTCCGGCGGGCAGTAGAACCCCACATCGGCGCTGTCGATCAGCCCATCGGCGTTCACGTCGTAGAGATAGAAGTTGGGTCCGAAGTCGAGGATGGCCACCGAGCCATTGACAACACCGTCGCCGTCGCGCGGGCCGCCGTCGAGGGAGGCGATGGCCTGCTGGACGATCCCCCGGTCGACGCTGTTTGCAAGCCCGTCGGAGTCCATGTCGCCGGGCGTCTCCGCCAGCCCCGTGTCCGTCCAGACGAACGGGGCATCCTCCTCCTGGTCGTAGGCGGTGCCCAGGAGCGAACGGGCTTCCCAACGGTCCACGCGCAGGGACTCCTCGGGATCACGCCCCTCCCAGCGGTGGGTCAGGTGCCACGCGGGGCCGGAGAGCGTTCCGTAGAGACCGCCCGCGCCGTTGACCAGGTCCTGCAGCGCCTCGAGCACGCTGGTGTGATCGCCGACGTTGAGGTTGACGCCCTGCACGCCCTGGCCCGCGAGCTGGGCGGCCCCGGTCATGTCGAGCGCGCCGATGAGCGTGATCGTGGTCCGGTCGGTGGCGCTCTCGTGGGCGAAGCGGATGTTGGTGGGCGGATCGTACAGGCCCGGCGCCGTTCCACCGAAGGCGGCGCTGGCGTTCTCGTACCCACCGGTCCGCTGGAAGTAGCGGCCGCGCACGATCCACGTCTCGTCCGGATCGAAGCGCCCGTTGGCGTTGGCATCCCCCGACGCGATCGTCGTGGCCCAGCACCCGCAGAAGGACACCACGAAGTCCGCGCCCGATCGCTCGAAGTATGGACCGGTCAGGAAGTTGCCGTCGAAGTCGTCGGCGCTGATCGCCACGCGCTGGCCGATGGACCCGTAGGGCGTGCGGCCGAAGCGGGCGATGGCCGCGAGGTAGCGATGGCGTGCGCCCGGCTCGGTCTCCCCGCCCGTGTCCTTGTCGTCGTCGACGTTGATCTCGACGAAGCCGTGGAGGGGGCTGTCGCCGAACTCGAACGGGTCGGCGCCGGGCCCGACGAAGTAGTTGGTCCCCGGTGGATTCACCAGGCCCGCGAGGACGAGCTGCAGGCGGAACAGGTGGGCGTCCTCGGGGTTCGTGACGGTGCCCGCGTACGGGTTCGTCGCCGGCGTGGGCGACTGCCAGCCCGCTAAACGAACCTGCACAAGGTCCGGGAGCGTGCACCCGGCGCGCACCGGGCCGTTCGCCCCGGTGTCCGTCCGGCGCGCGACCGCGTCTCCCGCGGGGTCGTTCCAGATCCGCTCGTCGGGGCGGGCGAGGGCGGTGGTCCCGATCGCCGCCAGGACGACGCACGCGAGGGGCTGGATGGGCGCGCGAGAGGTCATCGCCCCGCCATCTCCTGTACCAGGGACTCCAGCCGGTACCGGTCGATGCGGCGCGCGTGCAGACGCAGGTGCTTGCATGATG
>CAYWOF010000376.1:0-4036 GCA_964459825.1 uncultured Phycisphaeraceae bacterium
CCGGATGGTGGGCGATCCGCTCCGGGCGTGCGAGCGGCGGCCCCGAACCCGCACGTGCGGCGCGCCACAGGAGTCTGAAGATGCTGAGGACCGTACTGATCTCGCTCGTCGCGATGGTGCTTCTGGCCGCGACGGCCATGCCGGCGACGGCGCGCATGGCCGGCGGCGCCGTGCGGCTCGAGGCCCGGCTCTCCGGCGCGACCGCGATGAAGGGAAAGTCGGTGTACGAGGAGCGCCCGAGCGGGTCGCTCGTCGAGCAGCGGCTGAAGGTCTCCATCCAGCACGCCGTGCCCGGGACGATCTACGAGGTGCGCGTGGAGGGCGTGCTGGTGGGCACGGTCCAGGCGAACGCGCTGGGACGGGCGGAGCGGAACTTCCGTGCCGTCCGGGCGCCCGGCGCCACGTCGCCCGTACCGTGGATCGAGCCCGGCGACACCGTCACGGTCGGGCCCACGTCGGGCACGTACCAGCCCAACTGACGGACCGCGGGAAGAGCGGACTCGCGTCTCGTTCGCGGGCCGGCCGGGCCTTGTGCCCAGCCGGTTCCTTTTTTGGGGTTCGGCACGAGGCCCTCGAGCGACCTCAGGCCTTGGCGGGCTGGGGCTTGGCGCCCTCGGCCGGGGGCTTGTCGCCGGGAGGAGCCATGGCGCCGGCGGTGTCCTCTTTGGTCGGAATGCGGATGTTCGTCTGGCACCCGCGGCAGCGGACCGTCTTCCCGCGCGCCGACGAGGGAACGGCGAGAATCCGGCGGCAGGTCAGGTTCGGGCACATGATCCGGAGGGTCGTTTCGGCCATGTCGCCTCACTCCGTCGGGAATCCGGGTCTTCGATCGGCCGGCGCGCCGCGCACCTGAAGGGCGTCGGGCCGTTCGAGCCCCCGCCGGGTGGGTCCCTTCCGGCCCGCGTCCGATAGCCGGGACCGCTCGCGGCGATCGGGCCTCGCGGCCTATCGTTTCCGTCCGCTCTTGCGACGCCCTCACAGCCGGGCCGTCACGGCCGGAACTCCCATGGGAACCACCACGCTGCCCGCACCGGCCCAGTCGATCGTCCGCGTCGAGCCCGGACGGTGCTCGGCCGTCGTCGGCCTCCAGTGGGGCGACGAGGGCAAGGGCAAGGCCGTGGACCTGCTCGCGCCCGCCCACGACGGCGTGGTCCGATACAACGGGGGCGCCAACGCGGGACACTCGGTCGTGGTGGGCGGCGAGCGGTACGCCCTGCACCTGGTGCCCTCCGGGATCCTGACGCCGGGAAAGCCCGCGGTGATCGCCAACGGCGTGGCCGTGGACCCCGGGGCGCTCCTGGCGGAGCTCGAGAAGCTCGAGGCCCGGGGCGTGGACACGTCCGGGCTCGTGGTCTCGGACCGGGCGCACGTCGTCGTGGAGTACCACAAGGCCGAGGACGCCATCCGCGAGGAGGTCCTCGCCGGATGGCACGGGGTGTCCGGCGCGGGGGCCGCCGGGCGCGCGCACGACGCGGCAGCCCCGGGGTCCAGCGAGATCGGCACGACCAAGCGCGGCATCGGGCCGTGCTACGGCGAGAAGGTGCAACGCTCGACGGCCGTCCGCATGGGCGACCTGCTCCGGCCCGAGGCGCTGCGCGAGAAGCTGCGCCTGGCCTGCCACTTCAAGAACGCGGCGCTGGCGGGCCTGAAGCCGGGGTTCGAGCCGTTCGACGCGGGGGTGCTGGCGGCCGGCCTGCTCGAGTGCGGGCGTCGCCTCGGGCCGCGCATCCGTGACACGACGTACCTGCTCCACGAGATGCTGCGGGACGGCAAGCGTCTGCTCTTCGAGGGGGCCAACGCGACGCTGCTGGACGTGGATCACGGCACGTACCCGTTCGTGACGGCGTCCGGGTGCGCCGTGCTCGGGATCGGCGCCGGCACCGGCGTGCCGGAGCGCCGGATCGACCACGTGCTCGGGGTGGTGAAGGCCTACAGCTCGCGCGTGGGGCGCGGGCCCATGCCCACCGAGCTCAGGGACGACACGGGCGACCGCATCCGCGAGCGCGGGCGTGAGTACGGCACCACCACCGGGCGCCCCCGGCGCATCGGGTGGCTGGACCTCGTGGCCGTGCGCTACTCGGCGATGCTCAACGGCGTGACGGGCCTGGTCGTCACGCTCCTGGACGTCCTCGAAGGGCTCGACGAGCTGCGGGTCTGCACCGCGTACCGCGTGGACGGCAGGACGACGGAGCGGTTCATCCCGGACGGCGCCGGCCTGGCGCGCGCCGAGCCCGTGTACCAGACGCTCCCCGGGTTCTCCGGCGACATCAGCGGCGCCCGGCGCCTCGCCGACCTGCCCCACGCCGCGCTCCGCTACCTCGACCTGATCGCGGAGTTCACGGAAGCGCCGATCCGGCTGGTGGGCGTCGGCCCGGGGCGCGACCAGACCGTCATCGTCCCGGAGTAGGGAGCGCCCCGTGCCCCACGCGCGAACCGACCCCGCCCCGACCGGGACCCCGCCGATCGACTCGGACAACGCGGCGCTCGACGACGCGGCCCGCGAGGCGCTGGCGCGCATGCGCGCCCTGACGCCGCGGGCCGATCCCCTCCGCCACCTGCCGGGTGTGCACCCGGCCCGCATCCCGCGCCACATCGCGATCATCATGGACGGCAACGGCCGGTGGGCGGCCGAGCGCGGCTTCCCGCGCCTCTTCGGCCACCGCAACGGGGCCCGGGCGGTGCGCGCCGCGGTCGAGGAGTGCGGGCGCCTGGGCGTGGAGGTCCTCACGCTCTACTCGTTCTCGAGCGAGAACTGGAAGCGCCCGCCGGAGGAGATCGACGCCCTGATGGACCTGTGCGTGGCGTACCTCGACGGCGAGCGCGAGGCGCTGGTGCGCGAGGGCGTGCGTCTGCGGGTCATCGGCGGCCGACGCGAGCTGCCGGCGCGGGTCGTCGAGGCCATCGAGCGCGTCGAGGCGGCCACGGCGGGCGTGCGCGGGCCGACCCTGTGCCTGGCGATCAACTACGGCTCGCGCACCGAGATCGTGGACGCGGCCCGGTCGCTGGCGCGCGACGCCGCGGCCGGGCGCCTCGACCCCGAGTCCATCGACGAGGCGTTGGTGAGCGGGCGCCTGTGCACGGCCGGGCTGCCCGACCCCGACCTGCTCATCCGCACCGCCGGCGAGATGCGCGTGAGCAACTTCCTGCTCTGGCAGATCAGCTACGCCGAGCTGCACGTGACGGACGTGCTGTGGCCGGACTTCGGGCCGGCCGACCTGCACAAGGCGATCCGGGACTACGCGTCGCGAAGCCGGAGGTTCGGGGGCCTGGCGGGATAGCCGGCGGCGCGCGGGTCTCGCTTCACGGGCGGGACGGCAACCCCAGTTTGCGCAACGCCGCCGCGGTGCGATCATGCCAGCCTCGCGGCGGGAGTTGCTCGCGCCTTCCCGCGACGATGCTCTCCACCGAGAGCTGCAGGTCGAGGCGCGGCCACTCGATTGCCGTGAGATCGGGGAAGTACTCCCACGCCCCCCGCTGGGCCGGCGTGGCCCTCGCCAGAGTCGGATAGAACTCCAGCGGCGTGCCCACCGTCCGGCCATCGGCCAGTTCGATCTCGATCCGGCCCCGCCGGAACCGCACCTGGATCGCCTGCGCTTCCTCAGGCATCCGTGCCGAAGAAATCGTGCCACCGTCCGAGCAGGTAGCCCGCACGCGCCCGGACGATCCGCTCGACGGCGAGGGTTTCCGCCGCCGTGAAGCCGCGCGCCCGGGCCTTCGCGACCGGGTCGAGCCACCACTTGCCGTGCCCCCGCCCCCGACGAACGTGGACGTGCGGCGGCTCGCCGCCGTCGGCCGCGAAGAAGTAGAAGCGGAAGCCCTGCTCATACAGAATCGTTGGCATCCACCGCGAAGGATACAAGGCCGCGCGATTCGCGCGCCCAGCCCTCCTAGATTCCCCCGTGCTCCGCCATCGCCTCCTCTACGGCACCGCCCTCATCGCCGGCCTCCTGGGCCTGCTGTGGCTGGATGTCGTCGTCGATCACCTCCCCCTGCCCGAGGAGCTCCGGGGCTGGGTCGGCGGGCGCCACTCTCCTCC
>CAYWOF010000377.1:0-4019 GCA_964459825.1 uncultured Phycisphaeraceae bacterium
ACACGGCCGATCGGCTGCTCTACGCCCGTGCGCTGACGCGCCTGGGCGCCGCGTCCGAGGATGCGCCCGCCGCACGAGACGTCGTGCGCCACGGGCTCCGCGTGCTCGAACAGTTCGGCGCCGGCGCCGCCTCGATCACCGATGCGCAGGCCTACGGCGTGCGATCGGCCGTCGCGGGCGCGGCCGCCACGCTCTGGGCGCTCGAGCAGGATCGGGCGATGCTCGACATCGCGATCCGGCTCGACCGCGAGGCGATCGAGGCCGGCCGCCCCAGTGTCCCGTTGCTGCGCCTGCTCGCGCTCACCGAGCCCGCCCGGGCCCGCGAGGTCATGGACCAGCACAAGCTCCTCCATCCGACGTTCGGCCCCGAACCGTGGGGTCCGCGCCTGCGCGAGCTCGACCGGCTGCTTCCCGCCGCGACGCCGCCGGCGGCGGCGCCGCCAGGCCCGGGCGCCCCAGGAGCGAACGGCCCATGACCTCGTCGGACCCCAAGGCCGTTCAACCCACGCCCGATGCGGCCCGACGCGGGCCCGTCGAGCGACTCCTGGGAGATCCCCAGGGCGCCGGCGGACCCTTCGCGCTCCTGGCCCTCGCCCCCGAGGACTGCGCCGACGAGACCATCCTCGCGGCGCTCGAACGCCGGCTCGAGCGGCTCAACGGACATCCCGAGGCCGACACCCCCGAGGCCGATGAGGTCCGGCTCGCCCTGCACGCCGCCGCCGCTCAGCTCCTCGATCCGGCGGTTCGTCGCCATCTGATCGCGCGTTGGACGGGTCGGCCCGCCCCAGCGCCGCCCGCTCCGGCGCCGGCTCCGAGGGTCGCGCCCCCACCTCCGTCCCGAGTCCCGTCGCGCGCCCCGGCGGAACTGCTCCTCGAGCACGAGGCCGTGCTCACGCTCGGGCTCTTCGGCGGCTGGAACAAGCGCTCGCTGCGCCGGCTCCTGTGCCTGGCCCATGCACGCGGGCTGACCTCCGAAGCCCTGGTGGCCACCCTGCGCAGCCTGGGCACTCGCAAGCGACCGCCGAGTCCCCCCGTTCGGGCCACCTCGACGCGCCCACCCACGGCGCGGATCCCGTCGCCGCCATCCGCCCCTCCGGCCCCCACGTCCCCGCCACTCCTCGGCGCCATCGTGGAGGTTACCAGGCCGCCCGCGATCGCACCGCCCGTGCCGGGGGAGGCGCCCCGATCCCCGCTCGTCCATCCCCCGCCCGCGCCCCCGTCCGCGCCTTACTCCCACCAGTCCAACGCGGCCGAGGATCCCGGCCGGCGGGCCCTGCGAAACGTCCTCCTGACAATCGGCGCAGCATTCGCCAGCCTCACGCTCCTCACACTCCTGGCTCTGGTGCTCTCATCGGGGCGCAGGGCCGGGGCACCGACTCCCACTCCGGCCGACGGCGGGCGCGGCGCGCAGGCGGGCATCCAGGATGCCCAGCCCGCGCCCTCCGACGCAGCCAGCCGGCCCTCGCCCGGCCCGGTGCGTCCGACTGCGCCGGCGCCGGCGTCCACCGAGGTGGCGCTGCTCTCCATCCCGCGGGAGCTGGCCGCCACACCCGACGCGCTTCGGGTGGATCCGGCCGGTGCGCTGGAACGATTCACCCAGCTCGTGCTCGCGCTGTCGAACGAGTGGGGGCGCTTGCGCCGCGACCAGCTCGTCGCTTCCCACGCCGCCGTGGTCGAGTTCGTGTATCGCGCCGGCGCCTCCTCGGAGACGCTCCAGGGCGCCATCGCCGCGGTCGGGCAGGGAGCGGAGCGCCTGGGGGAGAGCGCACGCCCCGGGGGGCCGCCGCTCGAGGCCTCGTCCATCTGGCCCGGCGTCTGGTCCTTGGGCATGCTCGTGCGCCTCGGCCGCGAGCGCGACCTGCCCGCATCCGCCCGGTTCGACCTCGACGCCCGGGTTTCGGCGGTTCTGGGGCACGCCCGGGCCTCGTCCGATCCGAGCTTTGAGTGGGGCGCCGCGGCGGCGCTCCTGCTCATCCCCCGCCTCATCACGCCGCCGCCCCCGGCCCGCGAGAACGCCCGCGCCGCCGACGGTCCGGAGCGCTGGGAACGGTGGGCGCAGGCGGCCGAAGCGCTCGCCCAGGCGGACGCCGCGCTCAAGGCACGCCTCCTCCTCGCGGGGCTGGAAACCGTGCTCGTCGCGGGCGCCGAGCCGACCGAGAGCCGGGACGTGTTCGAGTCCGTCGCGATGATCGTGGGCCTGCTGGGTTGGCGACCGGGCGATGACGCCCGGCGCTGGCTCCTGCGCGCGTTCGACGACCGGCGTCTGACCAGCGCGGACCTGGCCGCGGTGACCTCCGCGCTGGCGACGCGCTCCGCGGCCCCGGGCGTGGACATCACCATGGTCCTCTCGGCCGGCGCCTCCGCCCGGGTGCGCGCCGACCTGCGAGACCGGTACGCGCGGGTCTGGGCCCTCGACTCGCCCGCCGGCCAGACGACGCTGGCCGCGGAGTGGTCCGAGGCCGCCCGCGCCGCGATCGAGCGGTCGCGCGCCGCCACCGACAGCGTCGACCGTCTCGGCGCCGCGGTGGTGCTCGCGCGGCTCAACGAGGCCGCAACGCTCCGCTGGCGTGGGCAGACGTCGGAGTCGAGCGCGCTCGTGGCCGACCTGGCCGCGCCGATCGACCGGCTGCTGGAGCTGCGCGCACCGACGGGCGGCGCCGGCGCCCCGCCGGTCGGGGACGGCGCCTGGGCCGAGCGTTACTACGGGGCGCGCCGCGCCGCCCCCCTCCGGATCGACCTGCTCGACCGGCGGTCCGCGCAGGGAGGCGTCCTCGGCCCGATCGACGCCGAGGCCATCGCGGCCGAGGCGTGCCTCGGCTCACCCCAGGAGGTCGTCGCCAGGGCGCGCCAGCTCGTCGCCCAGTTCGCCGACAGCCCGGCGATGGCCGGCGCCCTCCTGGAGCTCCTGCCCCGGCTGCCCCTCCGTCCCTCCTCCTCCGCCCTCGTCGAGACCGTTGCCCGCGTCCATCTCCCCTCGATCCGCGACCCGGATTGGCCCGCGGCCGCCCGGCGGGCGCTGGTCGAACGGCTGCTCGAGCTGATCGCCGCCCAGAGCGACCTCGCCGTGATCGACCACCTCGCCCGCGAGTTGGCCGTCAGCTACCGCGCCATGGCCGTGGACCTGGCCCTCACCCCCGCCGAGCGGCAGGAGCGGGAACAGCCGGCGGCCCACGCCTCGGCGGGCGCGATCGTCGACCGCTGGCGCGCCGCCTCGGAGACGCTGCTCCCGGGCTCGAGCGCGCCGGGCGCCCTGGACGAGATCACCCGCCGGCGCGCCGGACGGCTCGCCATCGCCCACGGCGCCGTGGCGGCCTTCGCCGCCGAGCAGATCACCCTCGCCGAGATGATGGCCCACACCGTCGCCGGCGAGCAGCCCGGGCGCGCCGAGCGCGTCCGCCTGGTCATGACCCAGCTCGCCGAGGACCGTCGGCGCGCCGCGCACGTCTTCGAGCAGATCGGCGCCGCCGAGCGCGCCATCACCCAGCTCTGGCTCGCCCGATTCCAGGAGGATGCCGGCTCGTGAGACTCTCCCTTCGCCACGCCATCGCGCTCGCCCTCGGCGCCGCGGCGCTGTCGATCGCGGCCCCCGGCCAGCCCGAGGAGGCCACGCCGGCCTGGCGCCCGGACGGCGAGCTCGCGGCGCGCCTGGGCGCGCTCGAGCCCGGCCATCCCGAGGCGTACTTCCTGCTCGGCGAGGAGGTGGCCGACGGGGCGGTCGATCCCGAGCGGCTCGCGCTGGCGCGCACCCTGCTGGTCCTGGCCTACGAGACCGCCCGGGCACGGAACCCGACCGCGCCCCTGGCCGCCAGCGCCTGCGTCGCCCTGGCCGACCTCTCGCGCCTGGACCAGGAACGCCGCTGGCTCCTGGCGCTCGCCGGCGCGATCGACGCGCGCTACGCCCGCCAGGACTGGAACGTCCCCGCCGGCGCGTCGAGCGCCGAGGGCGTCGCCCTCGCCGTCGCCACCGCGCTGGGGCACGTCCGCGCCGGCGAACCCGCCCAGGCTCGCGAGCTCCTCAA
>CAYWOF010000378.1:0-4014 GCA_964459825.1 uncultured Phycisphaeraceae bacterium
CGCTCCGGGCGGCGATCGGCCGCTTCAACTCGGTCTGGTCCTCGGCCCTGGTGGTGGCGTTCTCCGCGCCCCTCCTGGTCGCGTGGATGACGGGCGTGGATGTGCTGCGCGCCCAGCCGACCTGGGCGATCGCGGGGCTGGGGCTCATCCACCTGCTGACCCTCCCCCTCGTGCGCCTGCTGCCCCTGGAGCCGCCCGCCCACCTCGAGGAGGGCCCCGTCGAGCACACGCCGGAGGAGGAACACCGGTACCGCCAGCTCCTGATCACGTTCCGGGTCGCCCTGCCCGCCAGCTACGCCGTGAACACGGCGCTGGGCCCCTCCCTCCCGGCCATCATGGGCGCGGTGGGCGTGGGGGCGGTCTGGCAGATGCCCGCGGCATCGGCGTGGCTGGCGGCCCGCGTCCTGACTTTCCTCACGCTCGAGCACTGGCACGGCTGGCACGGCCGGTGGTTCCCCCCGGGTCTGGGCGCGGTCCTCCTTCTGGGCGGCTTCGCGCTGGCGATCCTCGCGCCGCAACTGGGCCCGGGGCCGGCGGCGATCGCCTGCGTGGTGCTCGGGCTGGGGGGGTTCGGCGTCGGCATGGCCACCATCTACTCCGGGGCGTTGTACTACGCCATGGAGGTGGGACGGGCGGAGATCGACTCCGGGGGCGCCCACGAGGGCCTGATCGGGGTGGGGTACACCGTGGGCCCGCTCTGCGGGCTGGTGCCCCTCCTGGCCGCGGATGGTGGTCTGCTGGCCCCCGGGCGGGTGGGGTTCGCGACGCTCTCGGCGGTCGGGGCCCTGGCGGTCGTGGCCTGCGGGGTGGTGCTGGCGCGCTGCTGGCGCGGGGACGGACCCAGAACCGCGGGGGGCCGGGGGCGGTACAAGGAGCAGGGCCGATAGGCGGGTGGCATCGTGCGCCGCTGGACCCTGGTGACCCATGAGGACCGATATGATCGGATGTCCTTTCAGCCGGTTCGGCCCGCTCAGCCGCGCGCGAGGGTTGGCCGATGGTCCGCGGGCCCCGCACCGGGGCGGTCGGAGGGGTGGAGCGCGCAGCGGCGCGCTGGCACGTTCCGTGCCGGGGGAATGCATGAGCACATGGCGTCGGTCGTTGCGCTTGGGCCTTGGTGTGTGGGCCGGCGCGCTGGTCTCGGGGGTCGCGGTCGCCCAGGATCCGCAGCCGGTGGCGATGGCGGAGGCCGACTGGTCGGCGCTGGTCTGGTCGAGCGCCGCCGAGGGGCGTGAGCCGCGCCTTCTGGAGCTGCTGGAGCGGGTGCCCGCGGAGGCCCGGGCGGCGGACACGGCCCACCTGCTCGTCACCAACATCGGCAAGCGCGAGGCCCAGCGGGCCGAGCAGCTGGCCCGGGTGGGCGCGGACCTGGACAAGGCCCTGGCCGAGGGGTCCAGCGACCTGGTCCTGAGCCACGCCCTCAAGCACGCCGTGGAGCTCTACCTGCTCTCGATCGACAAGCCCGCGGTGCTGGCGCAGCCGCGCATCGCCCGGCTGGAGCGCGACGCCCTCGGCGCCGCGCGCGCCGCCGAGGATCGCGGGGACTACTTCAACTCCAGCGAGCTCTTCGCCCGCCTCTACAACCTGCGCGAGGAGCAGGGCACGTACAAGGACGACATCCAGCGCGTGGGCCAGCGCCTCGCGATGATCCGGCTCTACGCGCCGGAGCGGTTCTGGCAGCTGCGCGCCGCCCGGCGCGACGCCGAGCTGTCCCTGGCGCTCGCGCGGGCGGCGACGGATGAGGAGCGCACCAAGGCCAACGCCGACTACCCGCCCCTGCCCCCGTACAACCCCACGGGCGACGACTTCCGGGAGAAGCTGCGCGGGATCAGCGACGCCATGGTCCTGCGCGCCATCAGCCAGTCCGCCGCCAAGCACGTCGAACACGTGACCATGAGCGCGATCCTGCGCGGGGGCCTGGCCGGGCTGCGCACCATGCTCACGACGCAGGACCTGGCCGGCACGTTCCCGGGCATCGCCGAGGAGGGTGCGCGCCAGCTCATGCTCGACTTCATCCGGCGCGAGGACGATCGCCTGGCCCAGGCCGGCGCGATCGCGGGGAGCGCCGACCTCATGTCGCTGGTCGACCGCCTGCTCGAGACCAACCGCCAGAGCGTCCGCCTGCCGGACGTGACCGTCCTCCACGAGTTCGGGAACGGCGCGATGGCCTCCCTCGACGAGTTCTCGGGGATCATCTGGCCCGCGGAGATGCCCCGCTTCGAGCGATCGACCCAGGGCACGTTCGTCGGCGTCGGCGTGCAGATCCAGCACGACGAGCTCGACAACCTCAAGGTCGTCACCCCCCTGGAGGGGACCCCGGCGCACCGGGCCGGCATCCTCCCGGGCGACCTCATCAAGAAGGTCAACGGCCAGACCACCATCGGCTTCAGCCTCGACCAGGCGGTGGACGTCATCACCGGCACGCCGGGGACCACCGTGACGCTCACGATCGACCGCCCGGGCGACGACGGCAACCGGCAGGAGATGGACGTCGAGCTCACCCGGGCCGTCATCCCCCTCGTTTCCGTCAAGGGCTGGCGCCGCGAGGGCGCCCGCGACAACCAGTGGGACTGGTTCATCGACCCCGCCTCCGGCGTGGGCTACGTCCGGCTGACGCAGTTCTCCGAGCACACCGACGCGGAGTTCGACGAGGCCATCGCCCAGATGAAGCCCCAGGGCCTGCACGGGCTCATCCTCGACCTGCGCTTCAATCCCGGCGGGCTCCTCGACCAGGCCGTCGCCATCGCCAGCCGGTTCATCGATCCGGCCGAGCCCAACGACTTCCGCGGCGTGATCGTCTCGACCCACGCCCAGAACGACGAGGTCGGCAAGTCCGAGCGGGCCCAGCGTCGCGCGGCGTCGCTGGCCAAGGTCCCCGTCATCGTCCTGATCAACGAGGGCTCCGCCTCCGCCAGCGAGATCGTCTGCGGCGCCATCCAGGACTACGCCAAGGGCGGCTCCGTCCAGGCCGTCGTCGTCGGCCAGCGCAGCTACGGCAAGGGCAGCGTGCAGAACGTCTGGGACATGTCGGGGAGCGGGGCGCGCGCGGCCATCAAGCTGACCACGCAGTACTACCGCCTGCCCGGCGGACGCCTGATCCACCGCAAGCCCGACTCCAGCGCGTGGGGCGTCGCCCCCGACCTGTCGGTCGAGATGCTCCCGGAGCAGATCGCCGACGCCTATCGGCTCCGCCAGGATGCCGACGTGGTCAAGCTCGGTTCCGACGGCAAGCCCCTCCCCGGCGAGACGACTCCCGACCCCGCCCGCCTGATCAGCGAGGGGTCCGACCTCCAGTTGCACCACGCCCTGGTGCTCCTGCAGTCGCGCATCGCCGCGAACGCCGAGCAGCGCGCCGGGCTGGACAAGACGCCGGGCGTCCGGAACAACTGACTACGGAGGGCCCGGGCGCAACCGCCCGGGCCTTTTTTCATGGAGGCACGGCACCCCGGGTGTCAGCGGGCGTTCCGCTCGTTCTGATCACCGAGGATGGCGCCGCCGATGCCGCCCACGATAGCGCCGATCGCGGCTCCTTCGCCCATGTTGCCGGACATGGCGCCGATGCCCATGCCCCCCAGGGCCCCCAGGACGCCGCCCGTGACCGCGCCCTCGCCGGCGTTGTTGCAGCCGGCCGCGAGGCTCGCGAGCGCCACCGCCCCAACGGCGGCCATCCGTCGGGCGCCTCGCCTGCCGATGAGCTTCCGATTGGCCATGGGTTGTCTCCTCGAATCGAACGCCGGGTGAGCCGGCGGGTGCGTGCCTGACGCCGAGCGGGCTTTCGGGGCCCGTCGGCGGCTTGGGTCGGCCGTTGGGTGGGTCATCGCCCCCGGCCGATAGGTTCTACGTGTAAGTCGTCACTAAGTTCCACAATCCGTCGTGTGGGACACCCGGGCTCGCGGCGGAGGGCGAGTCAACCATAAATCCATTGATACCAGTCAGTTCCAGCTACATCCCTTGGGCCATGCCGAGGGATTCTGGAGCGCGGCCATCCGGATGAGCCGCTGCAGGGAGAGCAACTCC
>CAYWOF010000379.1:0-3989 GCA_964459825.1 uncultured Phycisphaeraceae bacterium
CCGTTCTCGACCAGCATCCGGGTGACGGCCTCGCCGATGCCGGCGCTGGCGCCGGTGACGACGGCGATGCGGCGTTGGAGGGGCATGTCGGGCATGGGGGGATCGTACACTCCCGCGCGTGTTCGGCTCCCACCTCTCCATCGCCGGCTCGATGGTCAACGCCCTGCACGAGGCCGAGCGCCTGGGCCTGGACACCGTGCAGGTGTTCACCAAGAACCAGCAGCAGTGGCGGGCCAGGCCGCTCGATCCGGGGATGGTCCGCGAGTGGCGGGCGGAGGTGCGCCGGCTCGGATGGGACGCGGGTGGCGGGCCGGGGGCCCATGGGCCCGCCGACCTCGGCCCGGCGGGGGCCCGGGGTCGCACCGTCTCGCACGCGTCGTACCTGATCAACCTGGCCAGCCCCGACGACGAGCTGTGGCGCAAGTCGATCGACCTGATGACGGACGAGATCGAGCGCTGCGAGGCGCTCGCCATCCCGTTCCTGGTGCACCACCCGGGCGCGTACACCACCTCGACGCGGGAGGCGGGGTTTGCGCGGATCGGCGCGGCCTATCGCGAGCTGTTCGGGCGCACGCGCGGCTACGCGACGATCTCGTGCCTGGAGGGCACGGTCGGCGCGGGCTCGCACCTGGGCGGGCCGTTCGAGGAGCTGGCGCACCTGCGCGCGGCGATCATCGAGGCGACGGGCGAACCGGGGCGGATCGGGTACTGCCTCGACACCTGCCACGCCCACGCCTTCGGCTACGACCTGTCGCGGCGCGAGGCGGCGGATCGCGTGCTGGACGAGTTCGACCGCGTCTGCGGGCTGGCGAGCCTGCGGGTCGTGCACGTGAACGACTCGAAGGGCGCCCCGGGGAGCCGGCGCGACCTGCACGCGCACATCGGCGCCGGCACGATCGGACGGGCTCCGCTGAACGCGAGCGGCTTCGCGGCCGTAGTGAACCGGCCGGAGCTGCGCGCGACCCCGAAGATCCTCGAGACGCCCAAGGGCGAAGACCCGAAGGGAACACCGTACGACACCCTGAACCTCCGGCGCCTGAAAAGGCTCATTCGCGCCGACCGCGAGCCGATAAACACCCGGCCCGGCGCGCCCCGGGGGCGGTCCGCCCCGCGCCGATCTACGCCGAACCCCTCCGAACGAAGGCCAAGATGACGCGCAAAAACCACACGATCCGAGCGGGCATCGCCGTCCTGTGCGCGGCGGCGTTGCTGGGCCCATCGGCCTCGTGCGCCCGGTGGCGGTCGTCGCGGGCCGCGCCCCGCCGGAACAACGAGGCCGCGGAGGCCGTGGAGCGGGCCGCCCGCCTGCGGGAGCAGGGGCTCGACCAGGTCGCCCTGGCCGAGCTGGAGCGGGCGATCGCCATCAACCCGCGCCTGACGACGGCGTACCTGGGAATCGGGGATATCCACCGCACCCAGGGGAACTACGCGGAGGCCGAGCGGGGCTACGCGAAGGCCGCCGAGATCGAGCCCCGCAACTTCGACGCGCAGTACTTCCACGGGCTGACCCTGCAGATGCTCAACCGCGTGTCCGACGCGGTGAAGGCGTACCTCCGGGCCCTGACCATCCGGCCGGAGGACTTCGATGCGAACCTGAACCTGGCGACGGCGTACCTGCAGCTGGGCGAGCCGGGCCAGGCGCTGCTCTACGCCCAGCGGGCGGTTCGCCTGCGCTCGGACAGCGCCCCCGCGCGCGTCAACCTCGGCGCGGTCTACGCCGCCATGGGGAACCACGAGTCGGCGGTGGTCGAGTACCAGCAGGCGGCGGAGCTGATGGAGCTGACGCCGGAGCTCCTGCTCAACCTGGCCGACAGCCTGGGCCGGGTGGGGCGCCACGCGGAGATGGAGAACACGCTCGTCCAGCTGGTGGACATGGCCCCCTCGGCCATCGCCTTCGAGCGCCTGGGCTCGGCGCGGTTCCACCTCAAGAAGTACGACGAGGCGCTGGCGAGCTTCCGCAAGTCCCTGGAGCTGGACGCCAACCACTACCCGGCGCTCAACGGCGTGGGGGTCTGCCTGCTCAACAAGTTCATCTGGAGCGACAAGACGGACCTCGAGTCCCGGGACGAGGCGCTCAGGGCCCTCCGGCGCTCCCTCCAGATCGAGCGCCGGCAGGACCAGATCAAGGACCTGCTCTCGCGCTACAGCTGACGCGCGCCGCCCCCCCGGGGCGTCTCCACCCCATCGACGCCGATTCGAGCCTCGCGCGCTCCGGGGCCGATACTCATGCTCCGATGCTCCGGGCCGGGCAGACCATCATGCTCTGCGTCATCGCGCTCCTTCTCGTGGGCGTGGTCATGGTCAACTCGGCCGGGATGTCCGTGGACCCGATCGAGCCGACGGGGTCGGCCGCCCCGGCCCCCGGGGCCGGGGCCCTCGGCGCGGTCCTCGAGGGGATCCTGCTCTCGCGCTCGGTCCTCTACATGGTGCTGGGGCTGGTGGCGATCTGCCTCGTGGGGCTTATGCCGGTGCATCGCCTGGCGGCGCGGGCGGAGCGCAGCGCCGGGTCCGGCCGGCTCGCGGGCCTGGTCCCGCTCGCGCTCGGCGTCGTCGCGCTCCTGGCCATCATGGCGACGGTCTACCTCCCGGGGCTGGAGCGAGAGGTGAACGGTTCACGCCGGTGGGTGGCCCTGCCCCTGCCGGGCCTGCGTCGGATCTCGGTGCAACCCTCCGAGATGGGCAAGTGGGGCCTGGTGCTGCTGCTGGCCTGGTACGGGTCGGCCCGCTCCGGCCTGATGCCGAGCTTCCGGCACGGGCTGGTTCCGGGGCTGGCCGCGGTGGGCGCGGTCGCCGGATTCGTCGTGCTGGAGGACCTGGGCACGGGCGTGCTGATGGCCCTGGTCGGGTGCCTGATGCTCGCGGGCGCGGGCGCGCGGATCCGCCACTTCCTCGCGTTCATCCCTCCCGCCCTCGCGCTGGTGACGCTGGCGATCGTGACCAGCCCCTACCGCGTCCAGCGCCTGGTCGCGTTCCTGGACCCCTACCGCGACCCCATGGGGTCGGGCTACCACATGATCCAGTCGATGGCGGCGGTCGCGGGGGGTGAGGGGGTGTGACGCGGGCTGGGGAACGGCCTCCAGAAGTTCGGCTACCTGCCGGAGCAGCAGACCGACTTCGTGTTCGCGGTCACGTGCGAGGAGCTGGGCGTGGCGGGCGCGGGGCTCATCATCGGGCTCTACGCCGCGCTGCTGGCGGCCTGCGCGCTGATCGTGCATCGCGAGCGTTCGCCGCTCCTCAAGCTGGCCGGGTTGGGCGTGATGGGCACCCTGGGACTCCAGGCCGTCATCAACCTGATCGTGGTCACGGGCCTCGGGCCCACGAAGGGGATCGCCCTGCCCCTGGTCAGCTCCGGCGGCACGGGCTGGATCCTGACGGCGGCCTCCCTGGGGCTCCTGGTCGCGATGGACCGCGAGGCCCCGCAGGCACTGACGATCGGTTCGGAGGAACTCACCACGGCGGCAGAGACAGCGCCGAGCGGGACGCGCGAGCACATCTCCGGGGTCCTCCCGGCCTGACCCGGGTGCCCGCCTCCGCGCGCCCTGACCCCTCGGCCACCCCTGTGCCCCCGTGGTGAATGCCTCGTCCGCGGCTGCGTGGTCGTTCGTCTTCGCCGGCGGCGGGACCGGGGGTCATCTCTTCCCCGCCCTGGCGATCCGCGAGCGGCTGATGGCTCGGGCCGGACCGCGCGTGCGCTGCGCCTTTCTGTGCTCGGACCGGCCGCTGGACCGGGAGATCCTGACTCGTGCGGGGGTGGAGTTCGCGGCGCTGGGGGCGAGGCCCTTCGGCGTCCGACCCGCGTCCTTGGTGCGCTTCGTCGGGTCATGGGGGCGGGCGGTGGACCAGGCCCGGCGCGCGATCCGTGACGCGGGCGGGGTCGGCACGATGGTCCGTGTCGTGGCCATGGGCGGGTTCGTCGCCGCCCCGGTGGTGCGAGCGGCCCGCGCCCTGGGCGTGCGGGTGACACTCGTGAATCTCGACGCGGTCCCGGG